>NZ_JBHWZY010000898.1:0-2698 GCF_042727815.1 Nocardia sp. NPDC060220 | reverse complement strand
GGTGTACACCGAGGCCGAGGACGAGGTGGCCGTCGGCGGATCGGGCCGCAATGTCAGCCGCGGCAGGCGCGCCCAGGGCGAACCGGGCCGGGCCAGCTCGGGTATCTACGCCGAACGCGATGTGAAGTCGATGCCACGTGCCGAATTGGCCGCCCTGGTCACCGAACTCACCGCGCAGATGATGAACGCGGCCCGCGAATTGCAGTTCGAGCTGGCGGGCCGGTTGCGTGACGAGATCGCCGACCTGAAGAAGGAGCTGCGCGGGATGGACGCCGCGGGGATTTCTTGACCATGCCGGCGCCACGGTCCCCGGGCGACCCCGCCCCCGAGTCGCGCGACCGATCGCGCGGGTGCTGCTCGGAGGCGAGGCCCCTGCGGACCCGGCCCGGCGGGGCGCTACGCCTGCTCGGCCATCCACGCGGCGACGCGGCGGTCGGCCTCCTCCTTCGAGACGTCCTCGACGCGGGTGATCACCGCCCAGCGGTGGCCGAAGGGGTCGATCACCACGCCGAAGCGATCTCCGGTGACGAAGGTCTGCGGCTCCTCGGCGCTGCGGGCACCGTGGGCGAGCGCGCGGGCGATCACCGCGTCCACGTCGGGGCAGTAGTGCACCACCGAGGTGTGCACCCAGTCCTCGGGGGCGCGAACATTGTTGTCGGGGATGGGCATTCCGAGCTGCAGGGTGGAATCCCCGATGAGCAGTTCGGCGTGCGCGGGCTGGCCGTCGGGCAGATCGGCGCGGCTGAGCACCTTCGCCTCGAAGACCGCGGTGTAGAAGTCGATGGCCGCGTTTCCGTCCGGCACGGCCAGGAAACAGGTGATGGAGTGGTAGCCCTCCGGAATGGGCGCAACGGGATTGGTCATGGATACGATCCTGCTCCGCGGCCGACGGCCCGTCTTGTAAGAACGCGACAGATCGGCCGATGATGACGGCGGCGCCGGATCCCGGTGATGTGAAAGGAATCCTGCACCCGGAGGAGCAGGCGAGACACCGGTCGCTGAACCGGCTGGGGGTCGGGCCCGCGCTGGCCGAGTTCGCGGACCGGTACTGGGTGGTGCGGTGGGATCTGCGCGGCCGGCCCAGCTATTCGGCGCAGGTGCTGTCGTTCCCGTGTGTGAACGTCACCTTCGAACGCAGCACCATCCGCACCGGCGGCTTCGTCACCGGGGTGTGCACGACGAAGTACGTGCGCGAGCTCGCCGGGGAAGGCGAGACCTTCGGCATCCGGTTCGCCCCCGGCGGATTCGGTGCCTTCACCGGCATGGATGTCGGCGCGCTGCGCGATGATTCGGCCCCGCTGCGCGCGGTGTTGCCCGAGGCCGCGGGCCTGGCCGACCGAGTGCTGGCCGAACAGTCCGACGAGCGCCGCCGCGACATCGTCGAGGAGTTCTTCGCGGGCCGTGGTCGCACCGACGATCCGCACTACGCGCTGGTGACCCGCATCGTCACCGCCATGGCGAACGATCCGGAGCTGACCAGGGTCGACCAGGTCACCGATCGTTTCGCCGTTCCGATCCGCACCCTGCAGCGCCTGTTCCGCCGCTATGTCGGGGCAGGCCCGAAGTGGGTGCTGTGCCGGTTCAGATTGCAGGACGCCGCCGATCTGCTCGCGCACGGCCGCCCTGATCTCGCGGTACTCGCGGCCCAGCTCGGCTATTTCGACCAGGCGCATTTCAGCCGTGAATTCACCGCCGAGATCGGGATGTCGCCGACGGAATACGCGCGCAGCGCACAGGCGGTGAGTGCTGTCCCCACGGCGCGCTGACCGGGTGCGTCCAGACCCGAGAAGTAGGGGGTCTGAAATATTGGCGTTCCACCTTGGAACAGCGGTGTTCGTCGATAGTGTCACCGCATTCGCAGCGGCCGTTGCTGCGTGGAGAAGTCAGGACATCAACAGTGACAACATCATTCGATCGGACCGCCCGTCTCGGCGCCGCCCTCGCGACCGCGCTGGCCGCCACGGCTCTGTTCGCGCCGGGCGCGCACGCGGACATCTCGGATGGCCAGCGGGTCAGCGTATCGAGTGCCGATCCGAAGGTCGGCTGTTCCTACACGGTGGTCGCGGTCAACGTCGTCGGCTACAGCTCGGGCCACGCCGGCGCACCGGTGACCTTCTACGACAACGGTGACGTGATCGACACGGTCGCGATCCCGGCGATCGGCGAGACCAAGACCTCGTGGCGTCCCGCCGCCGCAGGCTCGCACCAGTTGACGGCGAAAGTCGACAGCTATCTCAACAGCTGGTGGATCACCCCCGCCACGGTGACCGTGGCGGCGAATACCGGCACCGGAAGCGCGGCCTGTGGGTTCCCCAGTTTCTCCGGTTGATGTGATCAAAGTCCCAGCCGCACTACGTCGTTGATCGTGTTGTGATAGGCCACAATTTCTTCGAACTGCGGTCTTGTTGCCGCAGGTGAATCTTCTCGATTGTTGCGAAGGCCACCGTGACATCGGGCAGGAGCGCCAACACTCCCGGTGTGATCTGTTGCGATTTCTGATAAATCGGCCTGATTTGGCGTTAGGGTCGAGCCAATTGCCGCGCTGACGCTCGATTCCCGAGTGGTTCGGTGCTGGCACCGACCAAGTTGGAGGAGAGATGACCGCCTACCGGACCATTGTCGTCGGTACTGATGGCTCGGATTCGTCGTACGTGGCGGTGGAGAAGGCCGCGGCGCTCGCCGGGGACGCTGAGGCAAC
>NZ_JBHWZY010000897.1:0-2701 GCF_042727815.1 Nocardia sp. NPDC060220 | reverse complement strand
GAGGTTCCTCGAAGCCTCGTGGACCGCCGCCTCGTTCGGCAGCGACGCGCCGCTGGGCGCCAACGGCCTCGACCTGGCTGCCTCCGGCTACCGCAGCCTGCCCGAATTGCACACCAGCGCGGACGAACTCGGCCTGCCGTGGTGGACGCTGAGCCCGCTCAGCTCCGGCGACCCGATCGAGGTGAACCTGCCGGTGGCCGCCGGGCCCACCGCCCGCGGGTCCGAGGAACTGGTCGCCACCATCTTCGCGTCGCTGCGCGCGCATGTCGCCACCGGCGGTCGCGCGGTCGTCGTGGTCACCGGTCACGGCACGGCGCAGCGTGTACTGGAACGGCTCGGCGAGGCCGAAGTGCCCGCCGCGCTGCTGCCCGCCGGTGGGGTGCCGGAGCCGGGAGTGGTGGGCGTGCTGTGTGGTTCGCTGCACGACGGGCTGATCTTCGACGATGCCGGACTGGTGGTCGTCGCCGAGTCCGATCTCACCGGCAACCGGGTCACCGCGCCCACCGAGGGCAAGCGGCTGCCCGCCAAGCGCCGCAACCAGGTCGACCCGCTCGCCCTCACCTCGGGCGACATGGTGGTGCACGACCAGCACGGCATCGGCCGGTTCGTCGAGATGATCGAGCGCACCATCGGCGGCGCACGCCGCGAGTACCTGGTGATCGAATACGCGCCGAGCAAGCGCGGCCAGCCCGGCGACCGCCTGTTCGTGCCGATGGAATCGCTGGACCAGCTCTCCCGCTACGTCGGCGGCGAACTGCCGAGCCTGTCCAAGCTCGGCGGCTCCGACTGGGCGAACACGAAACGCAAGGCGCGCAAGGCCGTTCGCGAGATCGCGGGTGAGCTCGTGCAGCTCTACGCCGCGCGCCAGGCCGCGCCGGGTCACGCCTTCGCCCCGGACACCCCGTGGCAGCAGGAGATGGAGGACGCGTTCGCGTTCACCGAGACCGTCGACCAGATGACCGCCATCACCGACGTGAAGTCGGACATGGAGAAGGCGGTGCCGATGGACCGCGTGGTCTGCGGCGACGTGGGCTACGGCAAGACCGAGATCGCCGTGCGGGCCGCGTTCAAGGCGGTGCAGGACGGCAAGCAGGTCGCCGTGCTGGTGCCCACCACGCTGCTCGCCCAGCAGCACCTACAGACCTTCACCGAACGCGTCGCGGGCTTCCCGGTGACGGTGAAGGGGCTGTCCCGTTTCACCGATGCCTCCGACTCCAAGGAGATCCTGGCCGGGCTGGCCGACGGCTCGGTCGACATCGTGGTCGGCACCCACCGGCTGCTGCAGACCGGTGTGCGCTGGAAGGACCTCGGCCTGGTGGTGGTCGACGAGGAACAGCGCTTCGGTGTGGAGCACAAGGAACACATCAAGGCGCTGCGCACCCACGTCGACGTGCTCACCATGTCGGCCACTCCGATCCCGCGCACCCTGGAGATGAGCCTGGCCGGCATCCGCGAGATGTCGACCATCCTCACCCCGCCCGAGGAGCGTCATCCGGTGCTCACCTATGTGGGCGCCTACAACGACAAGCAGGTCACCGCCGCCATCCGCCGCGAGCTGATGCGCGACGGTCAGGTGTTCTACGTGCACAACCGGGTGTCCTCGATCGACAAGGCCGCCAAGAAGATTCGCGATCTGGTGCCCGAGGCGCGCGTCGTCGTCGCGCACGGTCAGATGAACGAGGACCAGCTCGAGAAGACCGTGCAGGGATTCTGGGAGCGCGAATACGACGTGCTCGTGTGCACCACGATCATCGAGACCGGCCTCGACATCTCCAACGCGAACACGCTGATCGTGGAACGTGCCGATTCCCTCGGCCTTTCGCAGCTGCACCAGTTGCGTGGTCGTGTCGGTCGTTCCCGTGAGCGCGGCTACGCGTACTTCCTGTATCCGCCGGAGAAGCCGCTCACCGAGACCGCCTACGACCGCCTGGCCACCATCGCGCAGAACTCCGATCTGGGTGCGGGTATGGCCGTGGCGATGAAGGACCTCGAGATCCGCGGCGCGGGCAATGTGCTCGGCGCTGAACAGTCCGGTCACGTCGCCGGTGTCGGCTTCGACCTGTACGTGCGACTGGTCGGCGAGGCCGTGGAGGCCTACCGCGCGGCCGCCGACGGCAAGCCGATCGTCACCGAGGAGAACAAGGAGGTGCGCATCGATCTGCCCGTCGACGCGCACATCCCGCCCGACTACATCGCCAGCGACCGGCTGCGGCTCGAGGGCTATCGCAAACTCGCCTCCGCCCAGGACGATTCGGCCCTGGCCGCGGTCGTCGAGGAGCTCGTCGACCGCTACGGCCCGCTGCCGGTGGAGGTCGGGCGACTGGTGGCGGTGGCCAAGCTGCGCCTGCTCGCGCGCGAGTACGACGTGTCCGAGATCGTGGTCACCGGCTCGTCGCTGAAGATCGCGCCGCTGAATCTTCCTGATTCCAAACAGCTTCGGCTCAAGCGGATCTACCCCGCGGCCAACTATCGCCCGGCGAGCGGGCTGATCACCTTGCCGCTGCCGCGGATCACCGACAGCGTCGGCGCCGACCGGGTGCGCGACGTGGCAGTGCTGCAATTCGTCGCCGATCTGCTGCTGGTGCTGGACGGTAAACCCCAGGGGATGGTGGATCTTTCGGTGCCGACAGAAGCTGCGGCGGCGCGATGAGCCAGGAGACGTCCCAGGAACAGGCCGACACTGCGGTCGTCGCCGCGGGAC
>NZ_JBHWZY010000896.1:0-2707 GCF_042727815.1 Nocardia sp. NPDC060220 | reverse complement strand
AGATGCTGGCCGCGCTCTGGCGGGGGTTCCTGGGTGATCTCGGTGCCGCCGTCGCGCGGAGTCAACCGCCAGGTGAGGTGCATGGTGCCCGCGGGTTCGGGCTGCTCGATGCCGAGCTCACGATTCGGTTCGAACACGGTGACAGTGAACGGTTTCGCGAACCGCCCGTGAATTCGCGCGGAGACCTTGCCATCGGGGAGATAGTCGCCGGTGGCGCCGACGGCAACCGGCCCGTGCATCCGCACCGACCGTACCCCGGGGTTCCATTCCGGCCACTGCTCGAGGTCCCCGAGCACCCCCCACACCAATTCCGGTGCGAGCCCGATGAACTGCGTGTACTTCGTCGTACCAGCCATAGCCGAAACGCTAGCCCCGCCACCTGCTCAGGGGAAGCGTGCCGCTGGTCACGCAACAAGACCGTCCACAAGCTGCCTCGATTACGCAACAGCCGGGCGAACAAAAGATGATCGGTCGTTTTCACCGACCACGCGTCGGCATCCCGACGGCAGTCACAGCAAGCCGACCAGTACTGAGGTCCGGCCTGAATTCATGGGAAGGCGGACCGCGACTAGTTATTCCTGTTCTTGCCGGTGATCACTAGTCACGCTGGGCGCCGAGGCTGATGCCGCGGGTGGCCAGCCACGGGACCGGATCGATCTTGTCGGTGCCGTTGAGCCAGACCTCGAAGTGGCAGTGCGGGCCGGTGGAGAAGCCGCGGTTGCCCATCGTGGCGATCTGGTCGCCCGCCATCACGCGCTCGCCCTGCGAGACGGTGGCGGTGTCGATGTGGCCGTAGATGGTGACGGTGCCGTCGTCGTGCAGGACGCGGACCCACATGCCGAAACCGGACGCCGGGCCCGCTTCGATGATGGTGCCGTCGGCGACCGCGTAGATCGGGGTGCCGATCGGTCCCGCGACGTCGATGCCGAGGTGCTGGACGCCCCAGCGGGCGCCGAAACCGGAGGTGTAGTTGCCCGCGGCGAACTTGGTGAACAGGGGCCGCAGCTTGGCGGATTCCTGGGCGGCGAGGTCTTCGGCGAACTTGGCGCCCTTGGCCAGGATGTCGTCGAAGTGGTTCTTGTCGGCGATGGTGGTGGCGTCGAGTACCTGAGGTGCCGCGCCGGTGCCCGGGTCGCCGACGTCGGCCGTGCTCATGGACTGGGCGGCGATCTCGTGGACCTGACCCGCTGCCTCGTAATCGATACCGTGCGCGGGCTGGCCCGGATCGGCCATGGCCGCCTGACCTGCGGCGACAACCGCACCGGCGGCGACGGCGATGACCGCGGCGCGGCCCTTCAGCGCGGCGGGCGGTGCGGGGACGCGGTGTGCGCCACCACGCCGTTCGGCGCGGCGCGGCGCGGGGGATTCTTCCGCGGTGGTCTCTTCGGCCGCGGGCGCCCAGTCGGTGCCGTACGTGCCGGTGTCATAGGACTCGTCCGCGGTCCATTCGTCCTCGGCGGGCGTCCACGCCGCGTCGTCGGACCACGAGTTCTGGTCGCGCCACGCGTCGTCGGTCTGCGGCCATGCGGCGGCGGGAGCCCGGCGGGCCTGCGGATGCGACGTGTATTCGTCGGCGTACCGGTAACGGTGGCCGGAGTTGGTGCGATTTTCGACTGGAAGGGTGGAGCGGTGGTTCATCGGCCGTGCCGATTCGCCAGCTGTTCCAAGCGAGTACTGAAGTACCTCAAGCTTGTCGTCCTCCTCAGTCCTGACTTGCCAGTCGTGACCTGGTTGTCGTGACCTGGTTGTGACTTCGACCGCATTGACGGTAACGAAGCGATTGCAGAGTGGCAAGCGCTGGTTGAAAACCTACACGCGTGTGTGACATTCGTCACCGTAACGCCATGGAATATCTCACCGTTTTCCGGCATCCCGGGTGAGGTCTGTCGACGACATAACGTAGTAGATGCCGGGGGGTTCCGGTTTTAGGCGGCCCGACCTGCCAAGGCGTTGTGAAACATCCAAAAACTACTCGCCAGTAGCCTTGGCCAGCGGTTTTCCGGGGCTCCCGTTATGGGTCGTGACCTGCGCCACTTACTATGAACGTGGTCGTTTACCCCTCCCCGTGACTAGCTACAGTCCGATCCGACCCGCTACCGACGTCGGGCCGCCAACAAAGACGTTGTCATAGCAACGCAGACGAGACGGTGAGTACATGGATCTCTTCGAATATCAGGCGAAGGAGCTCTTCGTTAAGCACGGAGTGCCTTCGTCCGAGGGTCGTGTTTGCGACACGGCCGAAGAAGCACGCGCCATTGCCGAGGAAATCGGCAAGCCCGTGATGGTCAAGGCGCAGGTCAAGGTGGGCGGCCGCGGCAAGGCTGGCGGCGTCAAATACGCGGCCACCCCGGAAGACGCGTTCACGCACGCGCAGAACATCCTCGGCCTCGACATCAAGGGCCACATCGTCAAGAAGCTCCTGGTCGCCGAGGCCAAGGACATCGCGGAGGAGTACTACATCTCCTTCCTGCTCGACCGTTCCAACCGCACCTACCTGGCCATGTGTTCGGTCGAGGGCGGCATGGAGATCGAAGAGGTCGCGGAGAAGACTCCCGAGCGCCTCGCCAAGATCGCCGTCGACGCTGTCAAGGGTGTCGACCTGGCCTTCGCCCGTGAGATCGCGGAGAAGGGCCACCTGCCCGCCGACGTGCTCGACGCCGCGGCCGTGACCATCCAGAAGCTGTGGGAGGTCTTCGTCAACGAGGAC
>NZ_JBHWZY010000895.1:0-2722 GCF_042727815.1 Nocardia sp. NPDC060220 | reverse complement strand
GCTGAAACTGCTGCCCTGGGTGCAAGCCGACGGTGGTGTGTACCGCGTCAACCGCCGCCTCACCTACACCGTCGGCGACGGTTTGATCACCTGCTACGACACCGCGGGCCAGGCGCGGGTCCTCGCACCCGACCTGCGTGAACTGCGCTATCTGCGTGACTACACCGACGATGCCGCCCTGCAGACGGTGGCGGACTCCTTTGTCGAACGCCAGTACGCGCCCGGCGACATCATCGCCGAAGCAGGCCGACCGGCCGAAGAGCTGGTGGTCCTCGCCCACGGCAAGGCCGACAAGCTCGGCACCGGTGCCTACGGGGAGTCGACCGTCCTCGAGATCATGACCGACGGCCGGTTCATCGGTGAACGAATCCTCGGCGCCGACGCGCAGCCATGGGACTTCACCGTCAAAGCGGTGACCGCGTGTACCTGCCTGGTCCTCACCGACCGTGCGCTGGCCGAGGTCAGCGCACGGATCGAAGGATTGCGCGAACACGTGCGGGCGGCCCAGCTCGACGGCGCCGTCACCGACGAGCGGGCCAACCCCTACGGCGAGAGTTCGATCGAGCTCGCCTCCGGTCACGAGGGCGAACCGCAGTTGCAGGGCACCTTCGTCGACTACGACCTGTCCCCGCGTGAATACGAGTTGAGCATCGCCCAGACCGTGCTGCGGGTCCACAGCCGCGTCGCCGACCTCTACAACAAGCCGATGGACCAGATCGAACAGCAGCTGCGGCTGACCATCGAAGCCCTGCGCGAGCGGCAGGAAGACGAGATGGTCAACAACCGCGACTTCGGACTGCTGCACAACGCCGCACCGCAGCAGCGGATCAGTACTCGCACCGGAGCTCCGACACCGGACGACATGGACGAATTGCTCGCCCTGGTCTGGAAGGAACCCGCGTTCTTCCTGGCCAATCCGAAGGCCATCGCCGCCTTCGGCGCCGAATGCAGCCGCCGCGGCATCTATCCGACGAGCACCGAGCTGAACGGACATCGGGTGCCCTCGTGGCGCGGGGTTCCGATCCTGCCGTGCAACAAGATCGGCACCTCGGCCGGCCGTACCACCTCGATCATGCTGATGCGCACCGGTGAATCGTCACAGGGCGTGATCGGCTTGCGCCAGACCGGAATTCCCGACGAGTACGAGCCCGGGCTGAACGTGCGCTTCATGGGCATCGACGACAAAGCGATCATCTCCTACCTGGTCAGCACCTACTACTCGGGTGCGGTGCTGGTGCCCGATGCCCTCGCGATCCTCGAGAACGTGCAGCTCGGCGCCGAGGGCTGACATCGTGCAGCCCTTCGAGCTGCCCGAGTTCTACGTCGCTCATCCCGCGCGGCTGAACGCGCACGTGGAACAAGCACGGGCACATACCAAACAGTGGGCCTACGAGATGGGAATGCTCGGCGACACCGTCGGTGGCGATGTGGTGTGGGACGAGCCGAGTTTCGACGGCATGGACTACGCCGGTCTGTGCGCCTACACGCATCCAGAAGCCGGCGCACCGGTGCTCGACACCGTCACCGACTGGTACACCTGGGTCTTCTATTTCGACGACCACTTCCTCGACGCGTTCAAACGCACTGGTGACATGGACGGTGCACGGCGGTATCTCGACCGTCTGGCCACGTTCATGCCGCCCGACGGTGCCGCGATGCCCGAGCCGACCAACCCCGACGAACGTGGTCTCGCCGACCTCTGGACCCGGACGGTGTCGTCGATGTCGGAATGCTGGCGCGAACGGTTCCGCGAAAGCACCCGGAACCTGCTGCTCGACTGTGTCTGGGAGATCGGCAATATCAATACCGCCCGGATTCCCAATCCCATCGACTACATCGAGATGCGTCGCAGGGTCGGCGGCGCACCGTGGTCGGCCGATCTGGTGGAGTACGCCCGCGGCGTCGAAATTCCCGAAGCCATCGTCGGCACCCGGCCGATGCGCGTGCTCAAGGACACGTTCTCCGACGCGGTGCACTTACGCAACGACATCTTCTCGTATCAGCGCGAGACCGAGGAAGAAGGCGAGGTGAACAACGGAGTCCTGGTGGTCGAGCGGTTCTTCGACTGTTCGCCACAGCAGGCCGCCGACATCGTCAACGACCAGCTCACCTCGCGGATCCACCAGTTCGAGAACACCGTGCTCACCGAGCTGCCGCTGCTGTTCGACGAGCACAGGCTGGACGCGGTGCAGTGCGCGGCGGCGCTGTCGTACGCGCACGGTCTGCAGGACTGGCAGTCCGGTGGCCACGAATGGCACCTGCGGTCCAATCGGTACATGAACGGCTCCGCGGCGACGGGACCGATGTCGTTCGGTCCCGCGGGAATCGGCACCGAACTGGCCAGACCCGGGTTCTGGAAAGGTCTCGCCGGGCCGGGCGGCGCGCGCAGCCACACCCGGACTCCGTTGCGCCGCACCGGGCAATTGCCGCTGCCGGACTTCGACGTGCCGTTCGAGTTGAGTCTGTCACCGCACCTGCCCGTGGCACGCGCGGCCAGTATCGACTGGGCGCAACAGGTCGGATTCCACGATCCGCTGCCCGAGCTCGGTGGGCGGCAGCTGTGGACTCGCGAGGATACGGCCGGGTTCGATTTCGCGCTGTGCTCAGCCGGTTTGGACCCGGACGCCGATGTCGACGTGCTCACGCTGTCGGCCGAATGGCTCACCTGGGGGACCTGGGGCGACGACTATTTTCCTACTGTCTTCCCACCCACCCAGGGCGC
>NZ_JBHWZY010000894.1:0-2724 GCF_042727815.1 Nocardia sp. NPDC060220 | reverse complement strand
GGAGCAAGCAGCGGTACCTGATCGGCGGGACCGCCGGAGGCGCGAACTCGAGCACGCCAGCGCTCCAAAACTACGAGTACACCGCCGGGTTGAGGGTGCCGATGTAGGGGAGGTCGCGGTAGCGCTCGGCGTAGTCGAGGCCGTAGCCGACGACGAATTCGTTGGGGATGTCGAAGCCCACGTGCGCGACGTCGACGGGGGTGCGCAGCGCGTCGGGCTTGCGGAGCAGGGTGACTACTTCCAGCGAGGCCGGGTTGCGGGTGGACAGGTTGCGCTTGAGCCAGGACAGGGTCAGGCCCGAGTCGATGATGTCCTCGACGATCAGGACGTTACGGCCCGCGATGTCCTTGTCTAGGTCCTTCATGATGCGCACCACGCCCGAGGACGAGGTAGACGAACCGTAGGACGACACGGCCATGAATTCGAGCTGAGTGGGGATCGACAGCGCCCTGGCGAAGTCGGTCATGAAGAAGATCGCGCCCTTGAGGACGCAGATCAGCAGGAGGTCACCTTCGGGGGAATCGGGCGGGTATCGCTTGGCGACGAGCTCGGCCAGTTCCTCGATCTTGGCTTTGATCTCGTCTTCGGTGATCAGCACCGATGCGATGTCGTCTCCGTACACGGAAGTGGGTGTCCCTTCGTGGCATCAAATGCGCGGCTGTGCTCGCACCGCCAGCGTGCCATGTTCGCGCGTCACGACCAACCTGTGGTCCCTCGAGCCGCCCGCCACCGCCACCCCGCCCTGTCCGTGCCAATTACTCACCAGCTCGTCGATCGCCTGTAAATGGGCGTTCATGAGCCCGCTCACGCCCTCATCCGCAAGCCAGGCGCGCACCGCCCTGCGACGCAACGCGGGCGGGGCAGTGGCCAGGATCTCGATCGACAGCGTGGGTCGATCGGTGTCGTCGCGGCCACCGGAGCCGGATCGATCATCGAGATCGGGACGGCGCGCCACGGCGCCATCGGGACGTGCGCTCGCGCGGTGCGAACGCGCATTCCGCAGCAACTCGGCCGCGTAGACATCGAGCACCGCGCCGTCCGCACGCAACTGCTCGGCCGTGCGGACGAGTGCCTGCGCGACCCCACCACCGAGGACGTCCTCTAGTAGTGGCAAGACTTCGTTGCGCACCCGCACGCGGGTGTACCTGAGGTCGACGTTGTGCGGATCGTCCCACGGTTCGATCCCCAGATCAGTGCACATCCGCACCGTGTGAGCCCGCCGCACACCCAGCAACGGCCGCCCCCACGGCGCATTCCACGCCACCATCCCCTGAATGGACCGCCCGCCCGAGCCGCGCGCCAACCCGAGCAGCACCGTCTCGGCCTGATCATCGAGCGTGTGTCCGAGCAACACCGGCCGCCCGTCCCGTACCGACCCCAACGCCGCGTACCGAGCCGCCCGAGCCGCCGCCTCCACACCCCCCGCACGCCCGACCTCGACGGGTACGACCATCGCCCCCACACACCCGAGCCCCATCGCTTGCTCGACCGCCCGATCGGCCACCGCCGCTGACCCCTCCTGCAACCGATGGTCGACGACCACCGCGGTCACCGCACCCGCCTCGACAACGGCGGCGGCCACCAAGGCCAGCGAATCCGCCCCGCCGGACAACCCCACAACCACCGGCCCCCGCCCACCGTGCGCGGCCACCCACTCGCGCACACCCCGCCGCACCGCGAGCACCGCCGCTGTCTCCGGCAGGCGCATCGGACGAGGCGATGTCATCGGCCACACCGAACAATCGCCTCTCGATCATCGGACGGCAGCCGCGATCCACGAGCAGGCTGCGCGGCCCTGCTCGGCGGTCGACCGTCCGCGTAAGTCACGTGTGCAGGTTACCGAGACCTATCCCAGCACCCGGCGAATCCACCGTTCCGGATCGTCGACCTCGTCCAGCAACGGCAGCGTGTCGGCGTTCGTCCACACCGTGTTGAATTCCGCGACCCCCACCCGCTCGACCACCGCGTCCACGAACTTCTTGCCCCGTACGTATTGCGCGACCTTCGCGTCCACGCCGAGCAAGGCCCGCAGCAGCCGCTGGATCGGATTGGACGGCTTCTGTCGACGTCGATCGAACGCGGCCCTGATATCGGCGACGGTCGGCACCACAGCGGGCCCGGCGGCGTCCATCACATGATCGGCATGCCCTTCGAGCAGCGTACCGAGCATCAACAGTCGATCCAGTGCCTCGCGCTGCGGCGGCGCCTGGGCCGCACGCAACAGTCCGACCACCCCTCGACTGTTCGGATCGTCGGTGTTGTCGCCGTTGCGCCGCGACCGCACCTCGCCCAGTAATCGGGTGAGCATCTCGCTCATCGGTTCCTCGCCGACCTCGCTCAAGATGTCCACGTTGGTGCGCATGTACCCGGCCAGCCAGGGCGCCGACGAGAACTGCACCCGGTGCGTCACCTCGTGCAGGCACACCCAGAGCCGGAAGTCGCTCGGATCGACGCCGAGCGCACGCTCGACGCCGAGGATATTGGGCGCGACCAGCAGCAAGGTGCCGTCCTCGCCGGTGAACGGGTCGTACTGCCCGAGAATCGCGGTCGACAGGAACGCCAGCATGGTCCCCGCCTGGACACCCGCGGGTTTCCCGACGAACTTGCCCCCGTCGGCGGATTCGATGCCGGTGAGCACAGCCATCGAATCGGCGGCCGCGGAGATCCACCCCGGCCGGTCGACGATCCGCGCCTCGGGAACCGGCCGGTCGTCGAGCAGCCCAC
>NZ_JBHWZY010000893.1:0-2735 GCF_042727815.1 Nocardia sp. NPDC060220 | reverse complement strand
GTTGGTTCTGAGTGGGTAGAGACACATCAGGATCACCCGGCCCAGGCTGTCTGAGGGTTCTGCGTTGGTAGAGACCATCAGGATCACCTGGCTCAGGCTGTCTGGGGGTTCTGCGTTGGGCTCTCGGTGGGGGGTGCGTCTCACTTCGGGTTGCCGGGCTCGGCGGGAACCTGCTGCGACGCGTTCGCTGCTTACACTGCGCGCATGCGTGTCGATCCTCCCCAGGCCCCGCTGAGCGAGCGGGACAGGTTCGGGCTGCGAGTCGAGATCGCGATCGTTCTGCTCGTGACCTTCGGGTTGAGTGGGATCAGTGCCGGTCTGTCCCTGCTCGATTCGGCGTTGTCGCCGGGCGGGGTCGGCGGGCGCACGGTGGCATTGAACGCGTCGCGGTCGAACAACTCGTTCCTCGATCTGCTGTTCCAGCTCGTCGGGGTGACCCGGCTGTTGGCGTGGGCCGCGCTGGGACTGTATCTGTTGTGGCGCAGCGGGATCGGGCCGAAATTGATCGGGCTGGCGCGGATCCGGCGCGACGATGTCGTGGCGGGTCTGGCGCTGGCCGCGGTGATCGGGGTGCCGGGACTCGCGCTGTATCTGATCGCGCACGCGATGGGGATGAGCGTCACCATCGTGCCGAGTTCGCTGTCGGAGCACTGGTGGCGGCTGCCGGTGCTGGTCCTGTCGGCCTGTGCGAATTCCGTGGCCGAGGAAGTACTGGTAGTGGGTTATCTGATCACCCGGCTGCGCAGGCTCGGCTGGTCGGAGAACTCGTCGCTGGCCGCCTCGGCGCTGCTGCGCGGCAGCTATCACCTGTACCAGGGGATCGGCGGCGGCCTCGGCAATATCGTGATGGGCCTGATCTTCGGCCGCTACTGGCAGCGCACCAACCGCCTGTGGCCGCTGATCCTGGCCCACGCGACGATCGACGCTGTCGCCTATCTCGGCTACAACGTGCTGCGCGGACGGGTCGGCTGGCTGCCGTGAGACGCACCGGCAACGTGCCGGTGCACTGATGCGGTCGGCGTGTCGCGGCGAGTTTCACCACATCACCGCGTTTCGCGCTAACAGTGGCCCGCCGACGGGGTATCCCAGTAGTAACCGAGCGCGCAGAACCGACTCGCGCTCTCCACGATCAGTAGAGTTTGACGGTGATGAACGGCGACGATCCCCGCGAGGACCCCCGTAGACGCCGGGTGCCGCCGGCGTCCGGCCGCCCCGCGGTGCCCCCACCAGGTCGTCCTGTGCCGCCGCCCGGCCGCGCGATGCCGCCGGATCCGCGCTACGGCCGTCCGCCCGGCAACGATCGCCGCCCGAATCCCGAGGACGGGCCGACGGTGCGCTACAACCCGGCCCCCAGGCGCGGCGCCTCGCACGTAGAACCCACCCAGGTGCTGCACCGCGGCAACTCCGGCGACCAGCCGCTGGCCTATTCGCAGATGCCGTACGAGCGCGAGAAGCCGCGTCAACCACCACCACCGCCGCGTCGTGAGCAGGTCAGACACGCGCCGACCCAGCGGCCGGTCCCCCATCACGACGCGCTGCCGCCCCGCCGCAACCCCCCGCCGGTCGTTGGGGGCAGGCAGCCGCAGCCCCCGCGGCGCAGGCGCAAACGGCATCCGTTCCGGTGGTTCACGGTGATCGTCGTGCTGTTGATCGCCGGCCTCATCGCCGCGATCGTGCACCTGGACAACTCGCTGACCCGCATCACCGCGCTGCCCTCGTACAGCGACCGCGTGAGCAATACCCCGGGCACCAACTGGCTGCTCGTAGGCTCCGACGGCCGCGGTGACCTCTCGACCGAGCAGGAACAGGAACTCGCGACCGGCGGCGACACCGGACCCGAACGCACCGACACGATCATGATGGTGCACATCCCGTCCTCCGGCGCGACCACGATGGTGAGCCTCCCGCGCGACTCCTACGTGAACATCCCCGGCCACGGCAAGGACAAGCTGAACGCGTCATTCGCGCTCGGCGGCGCTCCGCTGCTGGTCCAGACGGTGGAGGAAGCCACGGGAGTGCGCATCGACCACTACGCGCAGATCGGTTTCGGTGGTTTCGCGAGCGTGGTCGACGCGATCGGCGGGATCGAGATGTGCCTGGACGAGCCGATCGTCGACCCGCTGGCCGGGCTCGACCTGGCCGCGGGTTGTCAGAAACTGTCCGGCCCGCAGGCCCTCGGATTCGTGCGCACCCGCGCGACCCCGACCGCCGATGTCGACCGGATGAACCGCCAGCGGATGTTCATGGCGGCACTGTTGAAGAAGGCAACGGGCATGGGCACTCTCGCCAATCCGTTCGCCTTGTGGCCCATGGCAACCGGGGTCGCGGGGTCGCTCAAGGTCGACGACGGGGACCACATCTGGAACCTGGCGGCACTGGGCTGGGCAATGCGCGGCGACACCGTCACCACCAGCGTCCCGATCGGCGGATTCGACGACACCGACGTGGGCAACGTGTTGCTCTGGGACAAGTCGAAGGCCTCCGGGTTCTTCGAGGCGCTCGCCACCGATCAGCAGATTCCGGAGGAGCTGCTGACGCGGTAACGTCGAGGTATGCCCGAGTACCTGTCGTTCACCGAACTCCTGCGCGACCAGGTCGGTGCCGGTCTGACCGCGGCTCATCAGTATCTGGCCGCCGCCGTCTATTTCGACGCGCAGGATTTACCCGAGCTGGCCGGGCAAACCTACGCGCGTTCGACGGCCAACCACGGGCACGCGATGCGCATGGTGCAGTAC
>NZ_JBHWZY010000892.1:0-2743 GCF_042727815.1 Nocardia sp. NPDC060220 | reverse complement strand
GGCCTACTTCTCGATCTACGACATCTCCGATTGCGCGCACCCTCGACTGCTCAATCCTGGAGTGGGCACCGACCTGGGCATGCCCTTACCTATCGTTTCGCACGAAGGCGGGTTCTCACCCGACGGAAGAACCTACTGGGCTTCAGGAGTGACTGGTGGGCTGCTCAGCGCGATCGATGTATCAAATCCTGCAGAACCGCAGGTCATTTGGCAAGGAATGACCGGGTTGACGAGCCACGGATTCGGCATCACGCCCGACGGTAGTCGCATGTACCTGTCCGTACTAGCCGGTTTCACTGTTTTGGACATCAGCGCCGTGCAGCGCCGAGACCCCCATCCTCAGGTGCCCCATATCGGTCGGTCGTTCTGGAGCGACGGGCAGGCTACCCAACATACGATTCCAGTCACCTACGACGGCAAGCCGTTTGCATTCACGGTGGACGAAGGGGGCTCCGGCGGGGTCAAGCTGCTCGATTTGCACGACGAGACCGCACCGAAAGTGGTATCGAAGATCAAGCTGGAGATCAACCTTCCTCAGAACATGGCCAAGAACGTCGGATCGTCGATGGGTGGATCCCTCTTCGCCTACGAGTCGCACTACTGTGCCGCTGACAGGGCAACCAACCCGACGGCCTTGGCGTGCGGGTGGATCTCCTCGGGGATCCGAGTCTTCGACATTCGCGATCCACATCGAATTCGTGAGATCGCGTACTACAACCCGCCCGCACTCACCGGACGCAATCTCGAGCTGACAAATTCTCCCCACGCTCTGGCCTCGCTCATCGGGGTGCCGGTACTCTCGACCGTCCCGATCGCGCGTGCCGTGCTCGAAGGGCAATTCGACCCGGCTGATACGCAGACCTCCCGAGCGGGTCAGACCGTACTCGGTGACCTGTCCACCGATTGGTGCTTCTCGCCTCCGGAGTGGCGAGGGACTCAGCTGTGGACAACATGCGCGGACAACGGATTCATGGCGCTGCAATTGGAGAACGGGGTGTACGCGCCACCGCCTGACCAAGCGTCCACGATAGGTCAGGGGTGATCGTGGTACGTCTTTCACGCACCGGGCATCTCGCATTGGCCGTGGGCGCAGTGGCCCTTGTCGTGGTTGGTGTATGCCTGCGTCCCTACATCGTTTCCGAATCGGAGCGGCCGGAGCTGGCGTTGACCGCCCTGGAGATCGGATTCATCCAGGACATGGGTTCCCACCATGAGCAGGCTCTGTTCATGGTGGACCGACTCGACGTCGACGTCGCGCCGGTCGTGTGGCGTTTGGGCCGCCAAATCGACTCGGCGCAACGGAGCGAGCTCGGCATGTTGCGGGGTTGGCTGTGCCTGTTGAACGTCCCTATGGTCAATACCACCCCGATGAGCTGGATGACATCGCAGGGTTCTACCAATTCGACACCGCACCGTCATAACTCGGTCACGGCACAGGCGACCGGGGGTGCAACTATGCCGGGAATGGCGACGTGGGCCGACCTCAATGCGCTCGCACGCAGCCGCGGAGCCGAAGCGGAGGTCATGTTCCTGCGCCTGATGTTGCGCCATCATCAGGGCGGTGTCGCAATGGCCCAGGACTTCACCGAGCAGCACCGGTCGGGACCCGTCTATCAAGCGGCGCGGGCGATGATCCAGGACCAAGGCCAAGAAATCGGGCTCCTTTCGCTGCTCCTGGAGCAGCGCAACGCCGAACCGATGCCCTATCCCTGACCCAGAGCGCGTGGCTGGTTCAGTGTCTCTACAGACTGTATAGAATACAGTCGAAATGTATATTCACATGGGGTGGTGTAGTCGTCACTCGCCACCCACGATTCGAGACATAGCGATGCTGGCGGTCAGCTGCCTCACCGCGCATGTCGATCCTGAAGGAGACCTATGTCACCTGATGTCCTCGCGTCCGGTCGAGTTGCAGTGATCACCGGTGCCGGCTCCGGCATCGGCGCAGCGCTGGGTCGAGCGCTCGCAGTCCGGGGCATGCGCGTAGCGCTTGCCGATGTCAATGGCGATACTGTCGAGAAGCTGGCCTACGAGTTGGTCCGCAGCGGCCTCGAGGTCATCGCCGTCGCCACCGACGTCTCTGATCTCGACGAGGTTGCCGCACTCGCTGGCGCGGTCCACTCGCGTTGGGGTTCAACGCATCTGCTGGTGAACAACGCCGGAATCGAGACCACAGGCCGACTCTGGGAGATTCCGCCGACACGATGGGACGCCACCATCGGGATCAATCTCTCCGGCGTCTACCACGGCGTACGCGCATTCATGCCGGGGATGCTCGCTTCGGGCGAGCCCGCGCATATCGTGAACCTCGCATCGGTCGGCAGCCTGGGCACAGGTCCGTTTCAGACCCCCTACATCGTTACCAAACACGGTGTGCTCGCATTGACGGAGTGCCTGTGGCAAGAGTTCGCTGCCGAGCGGATCGGCATCGGTGTCTCCGCGGTGCTACCAGGACCGGTTTCGACATCGATCTTTACCAGTGCTTCCAGCGCCGATCGGACCGGGGTCGGAGCGGACCACCTCGATCAGATGCGTACTCTGCTCGCAACATACGGTATGTCGTCAGAAGAGGTTGCCGACCGCATCATCAGGGGCGTCGCGGCGGGTGATCTATGGATTCACACTCACCCGGAGATGTCCGATGCCTCGATTCGAGCGCGTACGGATGCGCTGCTCACGCGCCGGTTCCCCTCGGCACCGAATGGATTGGAAGGGATTGCCGATGTCACTGCCTGAGGCGTGC
>NZ_JBHWZY010000891.1:0-2744 GCF_042727815.1 Nocardia sp. NPDC060220 | reverse complement strand
AAGCTGGAGAAGTTCACCCCCAAGATCGGCTACCCCGACACCTGGCGCGACTACTCCGCGGTCGAGATCGACGCGAGCGACCTCGTCGGCAACTACCGCCGTGGCCATGCCGCCGAGCACGACCGCGACCTGGGCAAACTGGGTGGCGAAGTCGATCGCGGCGAATGGTTCATGACCCCGCAGACCGTGAACGCCTACTACAACCCCGGCATGAACGAGATCGTGTTCCCCGCGGCGATCCTGCAGCCGCCGTTCTTCGACATGAACGCCGACGACGCCGCCAACTACGGCGGGATCGGCGCGGTGATCGGCCACGAGATCGGGCACGGCTTCGACGACCAGGGCGCGAAATACGACGGCGACGGCAACATGCAGGACTGGTGGACCGACGAGGATCGCGCCGAGTTCGGCAAGCGCACCAAGGCCCTGATCGACCAGTACAACGTGCTCTCCCCCGCCGACCTGGACGACGAGCACACCGTGAACGGCGAATTCACCATCGGTGAGAACATCGGCGACCTCGGCGGACTGTCCATCGCCCTTGCCGCCTACAAGATTTCGCTCGAAGGCAACCAGCCTCCGGTGATCGACGGCCTCACCGGTCTGCAGCGCGTCTTCTACGGCTGGGCGCAGGTCTGGCGCACCAAGGCGCGCACCGAGGAGGCCATCCGCCGCCTCGCCGTCGACCCGCACTCCCCGCCGGAGTTCCGCTGCAACGCGGTGATCCGCAATATCGACAGCTTCTATGACGCTTTCGGCGTGACTCCGGACGACAAGCTCTACTTGAAGCCGGAGGAACGTGTGACCATCTGGTGACGAGGTCTCGACCCTGCCGGTCGCCGGTAGGGTCGACACCACTCCATCGCAGAGGGGCAATCTCATGCGTCACCAGCAGGTAGCCGACAACGTCTTCACCATCGCGGGTACGGACGTGAACATGGTCCTACTCCGCGAGGGCCGTGACCTCACGCTGATCGACGCGGGATGGTACGGCGACGCGGGCCTGATCGAAGCCAGTGTCGAGGCCCTCGGTCATCGCGTCGGAGACATCGCCGCGGTTCTGCTGACCCATGCGCACCTGGATCACGTCGGCGCCCTCAACCACCTCCAAGCGAAGTACGGCATCCCCGCCTACACCAGCCGGCTCGAGGTGGCCCATGCCAAAGGTGAGGTCCATGAGTCCGCCACTCCGCTCGACGTCATCAAACGGCTCACCGACGTCTCCACCTGCGGATGGGCGCTGCGGATCACTCGCGCGGGTGGCCTCCGCAAGAACCCGGTCCCCCATATCCAGCCCTTCCGCACCGCGGGCGAGCTGGATCTTCCCGGCCGCCCCACGCCGATCGCCACCCCGGGACACACCTCGGGTCATTCGGCCTTCCATCTCGCAGCGGCCGGTGCGGTAGTCACCGGCGACACCCTGGTTACCGCGCATCCCACCTCGAAATTCACAGGCCCCCAATTACTTCCCGACTTCTTCAACCACTCGACCCCGGAAACCCTCACCGCACTCGAGGCCCTCGAGGCGCTCGCCGCCGATCTGGTTCTCCCCGGCCACGGTGCCCCCTTCACCGAGGGCATCCGGCAAGCTGTCGACCGGGCGCGGACCCACGCGAGAACCGAACGGCGCGAATAACGAGTAGTCAGCTGATTGCTGTCGTCACTCTGGGCAAACGCGAGTAGTGACCATGTAAGTAGAGTTTGTGATAGCGAAAGTACAGTAAGAGCAGATGGATTGGCCGGCCCACCGCACGGAGCAGCATTCCTGGCAGGCGCGTGACGGACGAAGTCCGCGAGTCGGCCCCGTCCCCGAGCAGGCAGCGGTGTCGATCCCACCGCGCATCGCCGAACTCGACTTCGCCACCAGGCGAACAACATCGGCGAGCGAGGCCGCGGTGATCGCGGTGACACATCTCGAAGCCGGCCAGGGCCAGTATTCGGCACCGCTGCGCGAATTCCTGCTGCGCAGCGAGGCTGTCGCGTCGTCGCGGATCGAGCACATCGATGCGGGGTGGCGAGCATTCAGCAAATCCTTCGGCGGCGCGACGACCGGACCTGAGGCGGCGTCACAGGTCAGCGCGGTCCGGGCCCTCACCGGACTGGTCGACGGTGCGGCGACCGGCCGGATCACGGAGGCGAATCTGCTCAGCGCCCATCGCGTGCTGATCGCTCCGGAATGGGAGAAGGCGGGACGCTTCCGAACCGTCCAAACCTGGATCGGCGGAAGCGATTACACGCCGCTGCACGCCCTGTACGTACCGCCGCCACCGGAACTCGTGCCCGAATTGGTCGCCGACCTGCTGGCCTTCGTCGCGCGTGGTGATCTGCCGATCCTGGTCCAAGCCGCGATCGCGCACGCGCAGTTCGTGTCGATCCACCCGTTCGTCAGCGGCAACGGCCGGATCGGACGCGCCCTGGTGAGCGCCATCCTGCGCAGACGCGGGCTGACCGACAGAGTCACCGTTCCCCTGGCATCGGTCATGCTCGCCGACACCTCGCGCTATTTCGCCCAACTGGCCGCCTACCGCGCCGGCGCCGCCGACGAATTCGTCGTCTATCTGGCGCTCGCCGCGGTGTACGCCAGCGAGGCGGCGATCGACTCGGCCCGCACGCTCGCCGCGCTCCCCCAGCGATGGCGAGACCGCGCCCGCCCTCGCGGCGGTTCCGCGGACGAAGCGCTCTTGGCAAACCTGGTCGAGCACCCGATTCTCACTGTCGCCGGCGCGAACGCCATCACGGCGACC
>NZ_JBHWZY010000890.1:0-2746 GCF_042727815.1 Nocardia sp. NPDC060220 | reverse complement strand
GCTCGCCGCGCTCGGCCTTTCCCTGACGTTCGGTCAGATGGGCGTCATCAATATGGCGCACGGCGAATTCATCATGGCCGGTTGCTACACCACTTATGTAGTGCAGCAAGTCTTCTCGTCGGCCGGAGTGTCGCTGGTCGTGTCCCTGCTGATGGGCTTCCTCATCGGCGGCCTGCTCGGTGCCGCCCTGGAGATGGGCCTGATCCGCTACATGTACGACCGACCGCTGGACACCCTGCTCGTCACCTTCGGTGTCGGACTGGTGCTCCAGCAGGCCGCGCGTGACATCTTCGGCGCCCCCGCCAAGAACGTGCTGGTGCCCGAATGGCTCAGTGGCGGTATCACCATCGCGGGCGCGGTCGTGCCGAAGACCCGCATCTTCATCCTGGTGCTGGCGATCGTCGCGGTGACCACCCTGGCCGCCGTGCTCAAGACCACCCCGATGGGTCGGCGGATTCGCGCCGTCGTGCAGAACCGTGGACTGGCCGAAACCAGCGGCATCTCCAGCAGATTCACCGATATCAGCACGTTCTTCATCGGTTCCGGACTGGCCGGCGTCGCCGGTGTGGCACTCACCCTGATCGGTTCGACGAGCCCCACCATCGGCCAGAGCTATCTGATCGACGCGTTCCTGGTGGTCGTGATCGGCGGCCTCGGCCAGATCAAGGGCACAGTGATCGCGGCGTTCGCGCTCGGGCTGCTCAACTCGTTCATCGAATACTCCACCACCGCGTCCATCGCGAAGGTGATCGTGTTCGTGCTGATCGTCATCTTCCTGCAGGTCCGCCCGCAGGGCCTGTTCACCGTGCGGACGAGGAGCCTGGCATGACCGCACTCACCGAACGTCTCCGCGAATACCCGCGGCTCACACCACTACTCGGCTTCGGCGTCGCGGCGATCCTGCTGTTCGCCGTCGCCCCTGCGGTTCTGAGCGATTTCCGCCTGAACCTTCTGGCCAAGTTCCTCTGCTTCGCCATCGTGGCCGCCGGCATCGGATTGGCTTGGGGCCGTGGCGGAATGCTCACCCTCGGCCAGGGCGTGTTCTTCGGCATCGGCGCCTACATCATGGCCATGCACATGCAGCTCGCCGACGCCGCCCGCCTCGGCAACGACGTCCCGGAATTCATGGAGATCTCCGGCATCAGCGAACTGCCGGGATTCTGGCAGCCGTTCAGTTCCGCGCCGGTGGCGATTCTCGGCATCCTGGTGCTGCCCGCGCTGGTCGCGGCGGTGCTCGGGTACGGCGTGTTCAAGCGCCGGGTGCGCGGCGCCTACTTCGCCATCCTGAGCCAGGCACTGGCCGCGGCGCTGGCGATCCTGCTCACCGGACAGCAGGCCATCGGCGGCTTCACCGGACTGTCGGACTTCCGTTCCTTCTTCGGGTTCCGGCTGTCGGACCCGGCCAACCGGCAGATGCTGTTCTTCATCGCGTCGGGCACGCTGCTGGTGGTGGTGGCGCTGATCCGCCAGCTCAACCGCAGCCGCTACGGCGAACTGCTGGTGGCGGTGCGCGATGCCGAGGAGCGCGTGCGTTTCCTCGGCTACGACCCGGCCAATATCAAGATCGTCGCCTATGTGGTGGCGGCGTTCCTCGCCGGTATCGCCGGTGCGCTGTTCACTCCGATCGTCGGCATCATCTCTCCCGCCGACATCGGCGTCATCCCGTCGATCGCCTTCCTGATCGGTGTCGCCATCGGTGGCCGCACCACCCTGCTCGGACCGATCCTCGGTGCGATCGGCGTCGCCTGGGCGCAGACCTCGCTGTCGGAGTCGTTCCCGTCGGGCTGGACCTACATGCAGGGCATCCTGTTCATCGTGGTCGTCGGGTTCATCCCCGCCGGTCTGGCCGGGCTGTGGCCGATGTTCAAGGGCTGGCTCGACAGCCGCAAGAAGCTGCCACCCGCACCGGAAGAACCCGCCGCCGTCGTCACCGAGGAGAAGGTGCAAGCGCGATGACACTCGAACCCAAAGCCGGCGGCAACGCGGGCATGGACAGCGACTACCTCGAAATCCGCGGTCTCACTGTCAGTTTCGACGGCTTCAAAGCCGTCACCGATGTCGACCTCACGGTGTTGCAAGGCGACCTGCGGTTCCTGATCGGACCGAACGGCGCGGGCAAGACCACGCTGATCGATGCCATCACCGGCCTCGTCCCGGCGACCGGTTCGGCGCAGAAGTCGGGCACCGAACTCCTCGGCAAGAAGGTGCACCAGATCGCGCGCCTCGGCATCGGGCGCACCTTCCAGACGGCCAGTGTGTTCGAGCAACTCACCGTGTTGCAGAACCTGGATATCGCGGCGGGTGCCGGGCGTTCGGCCCTGTCGCTGCTGCGCATGCGCAAGTCGGTGCTGCCGAGCATCGAACAGGCACTGGAGACAACGGGTCTCACCGCACTGCGGGACAAGCCCGCCGGGGTGCTCGCGCACGGACAGAAGCAGTGGCTCGAGATCGGCATGCTGCTGGTGCAGAACGCGTCGGTGCTGCTGCTCGACGAGCCGGTCGCGGGCATGAGCGCCGAGGAGCGCGAGGAGACCGGAAACCTGTTGCGCCGCATCGGCAGTGATCGCGTGGTGATCGTCGTCGAGCACGACATGGACTTCATGCGGTCCTTCGCCACCTCGGTCACCGTGCTCGCGGGCGGCAAGGTCCTCAGCGAGGGCAGCGTCGAACAGGTGCAGGCCGATCCGAAGGTGCAAGAGGTCTATCTGGGCACCGCGACTCTGGTTGCGACAGACAAGGAGTCGGC
>NZ_JBHWZY010000889.1:0-2750 GCF_042727815.1 Nocardia sp. NPDC060220 | reverse complement strand
GGGTTCACCGATTCGAGCATCTCGGTGCTCCAGCCGCGGAACGGTCCACCCGACGCGGTGAGCACGAGGCGGTCGACCTCCTTCGAGGGTGGTGTTGAGCTGCTGCACGTGGGTGTTCCACTGCGCCTGCAGCTGAGTGAACGCATCGTTCGCGTCACCAGCCCAGTTGTTGGTGACGAAGTCGGTGACCTGCTTGTGGAAGTCCTCCAGCATGGTCATGATGCCGCGGGCATCCTGGACGATGCGCTGAGCACCGGCCTCGACCTCGCCGAAGTTAGCGGAAATCCGCGTGACGTCGTTGCCTGCCATCGATGGCTCCTTACTAAGTGTGGTGGGGTCGGATCAGAGAGCGGGGAGGTCGAGCGAGCTGACCTGGGCCTTCACCTGCGAGGCGAAGTCGTGGTCCTGCTCGTCGTAGGACTTACCGGCGTTACGCAGGTTCTCGCAGGTCTCGAGGAGCTTGTCGTTGAGCTTGTCGGCCTGGAAGTAGTAACGCTCCATGAAGGAGTCGAACGCTGCGCGGGCGCCACCACTCCACGTTGCGGTGGTCTGGTCCTCCAGCGTCTTCAGCGCCTGGATCGCGGTAAGCAGATCCTGGTGCTTGGACTCGGAGGTCTTCACGAAATTGTCAATTTCGGTTGCACTGGCACTGAGCTGACCCGCCATGGTGTCTTCCTTCCGATTTGCTGTGCTGGGAGTCGGGAGCAACTGCTCCGGTCGACCCGTTCATATGATTGGACGCGAGCCAGGGTGGATCGGTTCCCACATCTTCCGAGATTTTTTTCGGCCCCCGGGATGACGCCGATGTCCACCCTGCTGTACCTGCGGATTCATGGCTCCGCCGTCGCCCTGGCGACACGAGGCCTACATGTCCGCGAAGCTTTCCCCCTCCTTCCCCTGCCACAGCCCGAGTCACAAGGCCAGCGGCACTTCGCGTATCACCATACCGATCGCGGCGCTGTCTGCACACCCCACTCCCGCCGCCGTTGTCGGACAGGAGCATGTGTGCAACGTCAGCTACTGGGCGTTGGCGAAGACGGCATACTGCGCGGCCGCACGCTGATGCGCGTCATTGATCTGGTGGCTGCTGACGAGCCCGACATACTGCCGGTAGCGCACCGAGCAGGAGAACCGCTTGATGTCACTGGAGGTGACCTTGTTCTCGATGCAGTTGGTAGCGGGCACCTCGGTGGGCGAGTTCGCCGGGCCGAATCGCGGGCCCTCGAACATCCCAGCCTGGAACTTCTCCGCGGCAGAAGAGTCTCGTGCCCGGAAAACGGTTGCGTCCCATCCGATCCCGATGTGATCGACGCCGGTCTCCTCGTACAGACCCCGGTGTTCCTGCTCCGCACGTTGTACCTGCAGGAAACCCTGGAGGCCGTACGATGCCGACCGCGTATCTTCCGGCCCGCCCAGCTGTTCGCGGTTCAACGCACGTTCCAATACATGGGCAGGATCGTGTTCGAGCATCAGTATTTCCATCGGCGTGAGCGCCGGCAACTTGTCGAGCCGTGGCAACTGGGCATCCAGGACTCGGCCGGCCAGATCCTTCAATTGCGGCAGATCAGCTGACGGCAGACCCACCTGCAGGCTCACGACGTAACTGCCTCGCGCGATATTCGCGGCCATGCTCGGTATTCCGGGGCGCCAATGCGCGTGGGCAGCCGGGTACTTGTCGATTGTCAGCTTCTGATTCTGGTCAGCGGCTACCTGGAAGTCGAGGACCCCGATCGATTCGGCCGCGCGTCTTGCGGCATCCTCGTCCGGAAATTGCATTACACGCATTCCGAAATATGTCGGTTTGAGTGAACGCTGAGTATCTGCCAGGACGTCATCGCCGGGCGATAGGGCAAATGTGCCGAAGTGTTCTTTATCGGTGCTCCCGGTACTGAATCCGTAAAGCAGCCGATGCTCTTTGAGTGATGGCTTCACCGTATCGCTGAACTCGCTCAACAAGGTTTCGGATGTAAACGAACCCCAGGCCCCGTACTTCAGGCTCGGATCAACATCGGTGCCGAGTACGAGATGGTCGGCCAGGCGCATAGCTGCTAGTTCCTGGCCGTACTTGTAGCCGTGCTTATACTGATAATAAGCGCTGACCGGGAGCGTCTGGTACTTTCCTACATCCAAGGTTCGGACATCGATTTCGCCTGCGATCGCCGTTCCGTCGACGTTCGATCCGCAGCCTGATGCCAAAATCGACGAAATAACAGCTGCGACCGCAACTTTAGCAATATGTTTGCGCATGGTCTGTCCTCGCTTCCGTCTGGCTATTATTTGGAGTTCGCCAATAGCGAGTACTGGGCCGAAATTCGCTGATGTGCATCGGTTAGTTGGTTTGCGGATATCTGGGCCGCATATCTACCGAAGG
The DNA here is from genome assembly GCF_042727815.1 of Nocardia sp. NPDC060220. Taxonomy (NCBI): domain Bacteria; kingdom Bacillati; phylum Actinomycetota; class Actinomycetes; order Mycobacteriales; family Nocardiaceae; genus Nocardia; species Nocardia sp. NPDC060220. The sequence goes on along the minus strand of NZ_JBHWZY010000889.1, from coordinate 379 downwards.
TGATGGTGCAGTAGAACCGCGGGTTGACACCGCGGAATTTTTCACGATTTTCGTGACATTTGGCAGACGGCAGACCTGGTGGGCTCGGTGCCACAATGAACATGCGGCCGCGTTCGCCCCGTCGCTTCTCCAGTAGTTGTGCGGACTCTGTGTTCTTGGTCCGATACAATTCCCCGCCGTTGAAAGCGGCCACGTCAACGCCTGTTTCATCGAACAGTCGCTGGTCTTCAGTGATATTTAGCGAGACCTGCAATGCGCCATGCTTCTGATATGCAGTAGGGATCGTGGCACCGTCAGTTACAGAGTCGTTGGTAGCAGGGACTGTCATGGCAAGAATCCCGTCGACATCGCGGTCCAGCGTGCTCCATTTATCGCGCGG
>NZ_JBHWZY010000888.1:0-2767 GCF_042727815.1 Nocardia sp. NPDC060220 | reverse complement strand
GAAAAGGGACTGGTCAGTCCTTGGTCAGCCGGGTCTCGGTCTGTTCCACGACTTCCTCGACGGGGGCGTCGGTGACCTCGGGGGTCTCCTCGACCGTCTGCTCGTCGGCGCGCACCTCGCGGATCGCCTGGCGCAGCCACGTGGTGACCACGTCTTCGGCGATCTCCAGGTCGACGGTGTTCTCGTCGAGGTCGACGACGGTGCCGTACAGACCCGAGGTGGTGACGACAGCGTCACCGACCTTCAAGGCCTCCTGCATCGTCGAGACCTTCTCGGCCTCCCGCTTCTGTTTGCGGATACCGAAGAACATCGGCACGAGCAGGGCCAGGATCAGCAGCGGAAACAGGAAGTCCATCGTCGAAGTCAGTCCCTAGTCAGTGGTGGACGTGCAAGTACGCCTGACAGTCTGCCAGTTCCCCGCCGCGGCGACACACCGGACACCGACGCGCGCGTGAAACAGCCCCGGTCCGCGGGTGCGCGAACCGGGGCCGAGAGTGTTCAGGCGATGCTGCCGTAGGTGTAATCGTCGAGGGGGAAGGTGACGGCCTCGCGGTGCGCGGCGGCGGTGCTGGTCGGGCGCAGCAGTGCCGCTTCCCCGTGCTGGTTGAAGTAGTAGCTGCGCGCGGATGAGCAGTCACCGCCGTAGAAGACCGAGGAACCCAGCTTGTCGGTCATCCGGTCGAGGAATTCCGCGTTGGCTTCTTCGGTGACCTCGAAGGTGTGCTCGCCACGACGGAACAGTTCGGCGAACAACCTGCCCATGTGCTTCATCTGGGCTTCGATGGTGGTGAAGTACGACAGCCCGCTGTAGGAGTAGGGACTGTTGAGACTCAGGAAGTTGGGGAACTTGGGCACGGTGATGCCCTCGTAGGCCTGAAAACGGTTGTCGCGCCAGAACTTTCCGAGGTTCACACCGTCGCGGCCGATGATCTCGATGGCCGGGAAGTTCACGTCCCAGAGGTTGAAGCCGGTGGCCAGCAGCAAGGTGTCGATCTCGGTTTTGTGGCCGTCGGCGGTGACGATGCCGTCGGGTTCCACATGGTCGATCGAGTTCGTTTCCAGCCGCACGTGCGGTTGGTTGAACGTCTTGAAGTAGGTGTTGGAGAACGTCGGGCGCTTGCAGCCGAAGTCGTAGTGCGGGGTGAGCTTCTCCCGGGTCCCGGGATCACGCACCTGCGCGAACAGGTGCGCCTTGGCCAGCGCGGCGGCCGCCCGGTTCAGCGGTTTGGCCTGCTTGTAGTGCAGCACCCCGACAACCATCAGCGCCTCGAGCATGCCGGTGTTGACGAGCCGAGCCGCCTTCTGCGTGAGCGGGACCTTGTCGAACAGTTCCCGCACCACCCCCGGAATCGGCGCGTCGACCTTGGGCACCACCCAGATCGGGGTCCGCTGGAACACGGTCAGCTCGTCGACCTTCTTCGCGACCTCGGGCACCAGTTGCACCGCGGTGGCGCCGGTGCCGATGATGGCGGCCTTGCGACCGGTCAGGTCGTAATCGGCGTCCCAGTCGGTGGTGTGGATGATCTTGCCCGCGAAGGACTCGATGCCGGGGAACGGCGGCGTGTAGGGCTGGGACAGGAACCCTGTCGCCGCGAGCAGATAGCGCGCGGTCAGCGTCTCACCGCCGGCGATCGTCACCACCCACTGCTGGTGCTCCGCGTCCCAGCGCGCACCGTCGACGACGGTGCCGAACCGCATCCGCCTGCGCAGATCGTATTTGTCGGCCACGTGCTCGGCGTATTTCTTCAGCTCGGCGCCGGGCGCGAACAAGCGGGTCCAGCGCGGATTCGGCTCGAAGGAATAGGAATAGGTCACCGAGGCGATGTCGACCGCCAGACCCGGATACCTGTTCACATGCCAGGTGCCGCCCAGGTCGTCCTCCCGTTCCAGGATGACGAAATCGCGCAACCCGAGCCGGTCGAGCTCGATACCGGCACCGATGCCACCGAAACCCGCTCCGACCACGACCGCGTCGAACTGAGGTACCACGCCGAACCTCCACACTGAGAGAGAATGCTCCAGTCTCAGAATGACACGTCATTCTGATTACATCGAATGTAACATCGTCAATGTGACGAAGCCACCCTCGCGAATCGACCAGCGCAAAGCCGAATTGCGCAGGGAGATCATCGATACCGCGTTCGACTGCTTCGCCGAGAAGGGCTATCACGCCACCGGAATCGCCGATATCGCCACGCGTCTGGGCATCGGACACGGCACCTTCTACCGCTACTTCGCGAACAAGCGCGACATCATCGACCATGTCATCGACGAGGTGAGCGGGCGCATCTTCGGCACGCTCGACAACGACATGGAGCCCGAAAGCGCCGCCACCATCGAGGAATACGCCGCACTGATCGACCGGCTCAGCGATTCACTCAACCGCGTCCTGCTCGACGATCCGCGCACCGCGCACCTGTTGCTGTTCCACGCCACCGGCATCGACGACGAGCTCACCGACCGGGTGTACGGCCTCGTCGACGCCACCGAGATCCTCATGGCGCGCTACCTCGATCACGGCGTGCGCGTCGGCTACCTGCGCGCCGATATCGATACCGCCAATACCGCCAAGGCGGCACTCGGCATGATCGTCGCCGGGCTGGTGGCGGGGATGCGAACCCCTGATCCGGCATCGATGTCGGTGTACAGTCACGCCGTGCGGCGGCTGTTCATCGATGGCGTGCGCGCCGCTGCCCGATAACGAAAAGCCGTGGGATAGAAGGGCAATCCTGAGACAATGACCGCTGTGACGCCCGACGATGTGAGC
>NZ_JBHWZY010000887.1:0-2767 GCF_042727815.1 Nocardia sp. NPDC060220 | reverse complement strand
GCGCAGGCGAAGTACCGGGTCCTCGGCGCCGGTGGCGCGGATCTCGGCGGCGAACTCGTCGAAATCCTCACCCAGGCCGGCCAATTCGGCACGCAGGAGCGCGACCACCGCGGTGAACTCGACCGCCCCGCCCGCCGCGAGGTCCAGTGCGGCGGCCGGGGTGAGGTGGCGCGGTGACAGTGGTCGTGGACGTTGCTGGACGAACGGCAGGATCCCGCTGCGCGACAGCAGGGTGATCGGACCTCGATGACCGTTCTCGGTCAACGCGGCCGTGATGTCGACGGCGGTCAGGCCGCTACCGACCACGGCTACCCGAGCCTCGGGATCCACCTCGGTGAGCGTGCGCGCCAGCGGATACGGCTCGTCGACATAGCCGGGGGCCCCGGTCAGTCCGTACTGGTCGCGGGGACGGCCACTGCCGACGCAGAGCACCACGCGATCCACCGGATACCTGACACCGCCCTCGGTGCGCAGTACCACCGGCTGTTGCTGCGCGACGCCGGTGACCCGGTCGTTCACCACGTCGACCCGCCATCCGTCGTGACGCAACCGGTCGATCGACGCCCGCGCCGACTGTTCCAGGTACTCGCCGTACATCGCGCGCGGCACGATCGGCTGTCCCAACCCGGGGTCGAGGAAGCGCACCGCGTCCGGTCGCCGGGCGAGCCAGTCCTGGAAATGCCCACGGTCGCTCGCCCGCGCGGACATCAACGCGGGCGGGGCGTTCACGCGCACCGCGGGCACATCGCGCTGATAGGCCCGCCCACGCCACAGCGCCGCGGATCCCTCGAACACGGTGATCGTGCCCGGTGCCCCGTCGGCACCCGCGAGCGCGTCGAGCAACCCGACCGCGGCCACTCCCGCACCGATGATCCCGATTTGCATGTCGACTCCTGTCGTCGGAGGCGGCGTTGCCGCGCACTCTCATTCGATGGCGAGCACGACGTCGTGCCCGGCCTGTGATCAGCGTGCTCGCGCCGGTGCCGCCGCGAAATCCCGCATGTGCGGGATACGGCTCACCGGGTGACCCGGGGCCGCGGCGGTGCGGGATCGAGACGGGCACCCCCTCGATCGCGGGATGGTCCCGAGCATTGACCGCGACGACAATGGGCACATGACCGCCCCGGCTTCGCCTGCCATGACCGCCTTGCTCCGCGGGATCGACGCGGCGCCGGATGCGCACGAGCTGTTCGAGCGGACTTCCACCCGGTTGCGCCGGTCCGTGGGGTTCGACGCGGCGGTGTGGGTGGCCACCGATCCGGTCAACGGCCTGACGACCGCGCCGGTGCGGGTGGAGAACCTGCACGAAGGCGGCTGCGGGACCTACTGGGAGTCAGAGCTTTTCGCCGAGCACGTCAACCTGTTCCGCGATCTGGCCGTGGCGCAGGTGCCGGTGGCCGGTTTGCGCGCGGTGACGGGCGACCGGCCGACACTGAGCCCGCTGTATCGAAGCTTCATGCGGCCCCGCGGATTCGGTGACGAACTGCGGGCCGTGCTGCGCGTGGACGGTCAGGGTTGGGGGCAGGTGAGCTTGTTCCGGGAACGCGGCAGACAGGCCTTCGCCGCCGCCGATGTGGCGGTGCTGCACGCGTTGTCGGCCCCGATGGCGCGGCGCCTGCGCGGCTTCGCCCGACCGGCGACCACGGGTTCGAGCGGCGTCCACGCACCCGGCCTGCTGCTGTTCGGCGCAGACGGCGCGCTGCTCTCGGTGAACGACGAGGCCCGCGAGCTGCTCGCGCTGATGCCGCCTGGCCCGTCCACCACGACCGGCGCCGGACTCGAATTGCCCTTGCCGGTCTGGATTCTCAGCACCGCGGGGCGTGCGCGGCTCACCGGAGACAGCGCTCGCATCCGCATTCGCACCCTGACCGGGCAGTGGCTCGTCTGCCACGCCTCGTGTCTGCGTGACGCGAACGGCGAACCGACTACGACGGCGCTGGTGATCGAACACGCGACGCCCTCGGACGTCGCGGCGCTCATCGTCGCCGCCTATGAACTGACCCGCCGTGAACTGGAGGTCACCGAACTCATCGCGGCGGGACTGTCCACCGCCGCCATCGCCCGGCAGCTGCTCGTCTCCGCCCACACCGTGCGCGACCACGTGAAGTCCGTCTTCGACAAGACGGGTGTCACCAGCCGTGGCGAGCTCGTCGCGGCCCTGTTCACCGAATACCGGCAACCGGCGGCCGAATCGGTCACACTGCGGGTCCTCGACGGACGCGCCGGCTGAGCGGCGATCTCGCGGACCGCCTGGCCGACTCCCTGTGCGCCACAACCACTCCGGCGAATCCGTAGAGTGGCGTAAACCGGCCGGTGGCCGGGGTGGAAGAGGGATCGTGAGATGAGTGCAGAGTCGGTCGACACGTTCACACTGTGGGATCGCGACGGTGACGGACTGGTGTCGGTGGACGATATCGCCGACGGAATTCGTTCGGCGGGAATCGAAGTCGACCGGGAGGCCGTCGAGCGGATGGTCGCCGCCGCGGATACCAACGGTGATTTTCTCGTCTCCCGTGCCGAATTCGACGCCGCCGTCGTCGCGGGGCGGATCGAGGTCACCGACGCCGATGCGGCGTTCCAGGTCTTCGACACCAACGGTGACGGCCGGATCTCGGTGGCCGAGCTGGAATCGTTGATCCGTCACGTGGGTGCGGGGCGCATCGACGAACCGGCCGCCGACCTGCTCGCGGCCGCCGATCAAGACGGCGACGGCTACCTCTCGCTGCCCGAATTCCGGGTGCTGCTGGATTTCCTGTCGCGCTGAAGG
>NZ_JBHWZY010000886.1:0-2772 GCF_042727815.1 Nocardia sp. NPDC060220 | reverse complement strand
GGGTGCCGAGATCGAGCAACGGGGTCACTTTGTCGCCCCAGCGCAGAAACATCTCGCGGTCCGCGGGCGGGAAGCCGAGCATGTCGGCGATGATCGCGATCGGCACCCTGGCCGCGAAATCGGTGATCAGGTCGACCGAGCCGTTCGCGGGCATCGCCCCGAGCAGTTCCGCGGTGACCACCTCCACGCGCTCGCGCAGCCGAGCGATAGCGCGCGGGGTGAACGCCGACGCCACCGGCTTGCGCATCCGGGTGTGCTCCGGCGGGTCGAGGACCAGCATCGACGGCGGCTCGACCGGGTTGGGCGGCACCGTGACCACCTCGGCGAGCTTGCGCCACGCGGCGGGCAGCTCCGCGTTGAGCGCAGGGCGCACACCGAATTCAGGGGCACGCAGAATCGCTCGGACCTGCGCGTGATCGAACGTGGCATAGGACACCGACGTCTTGATCAATCCGCCGCGACCACGCAGTTCATCGATCAGCGGATACGGATCGTGCAGGCCCTGCTGACCGCTGAGCAACGTCGAGAACGGATCGCCGCGACGCGCCTGCCAGCGAAGAATCGCGCGCGGCGCCCCGTGTTCGGCCGACCATCGAACCCAGTATTTCGCAATCATCGCCACCCCTGCCACTCTGCCGAAGTCTTGCTTCCACAGTACGGACGGGGTGTGACACGCGACACGTCCCCCAGGTGGACCCGAACCTATACCTGGGTAGGAGTCAGCGCCGGACGGTCACCTTCTCGGTGACGACCCGATGTTCGACACCGGCGGGATCGGGATTGACGACCTGCACCAGCGAGGCCCCGGCGAACAACACCGCGACGAAGCCGTCGATCAGCTCCTCCACCGTCTCCCACGGCGTACTCGACAGCACTCGGTCGCCAGCGGAAAAATCCTGCAGCGCAGCGGATTTCCGGGCCATCGTCAGCACTTCCGGCACCGAGAGGCCGTCGAGCGCGGCCCGAAATCCACCGGGCAGGAACTGATCGCCGTGCACGCGCACCGCGGTCGCGAAGTCGGTGACTCCGACCGGCAGGTCGCGCACCGGCGTCCCCATGGCGTCCAGCGACAGCACCGCCACCTCGTCGACACCGTCGGCGTCGTCGAGCCGGTCGGGCGTGACCAGCGCGAGGTCGGCGTCGGGATCGGGCGTGAGCACCACCTCGGTGCCGGCCCACCAGCAACCGAGCAGCACCGCGGCGGTCTGCCAGTGCGCGGGCAACAGCACCGCGACCCTGGCGCCCGGGGTGAGCGCGAATTCGTCGCGGATCAGGTTCGCGGTCTTGGCGGCCCAGTTGGCCAGGGTCAGCCCGGACAATTCGATCCGCGCACCGGTGGCGTCGTCGTACCAGGTGACGCGTGGTCCGGCGGGATCACGTTCGAGAATGGGGTCGAGGAGGGCGTCGGTCAGGGTCGAATTCGGCTCACGCATGGGTCAATTCACACATTTCGGTCCGTTCTGGCCTGCGTCGATCGGCGGGGCGGGCGGTATCGGTGTCGCGGTCGCCGAGGATGTCGCGTCGAGATCGAACATGCCTGCCGCGGCCGAGCCGGGACCAGAATAGTCGCTCGCCAACACCACGCTCACTGTATCCGCCGACACCGTCTTGTCGGCGACCACCGTCAAGCCACCCAGCGCCTGCGCGACCGCCGCCGCCTTCGGGTCGTCGGCGTCGGCGGCCAGCACGCGGCTCGAGCTCACGCTGCCGCCGGTGTAGTTGCCGACCGTGCCTTCCCGGAATCCCTTTCCCGTCAGGGCCGTGGACACCTTGCCCGCGAGTCCGGTGGCGCCGCCCGCGTTGAGCACGTTCACCGTCACGGTCGAGGTATCGATCTTCGGAGCGGTGTCTTCCTCTTCCTTCTTCTCCTCCCCCACCAGACCCGCGACGAACCTCTGCACCGTCTTCGGGTCGACCTTCACCACCGACTCTCCGGCCGAGGTCATGCTGTTGAGGTCGGAGACGGGAATGGTCTCGAACTCCACCTTGCCGCCGGACAGATCCTTGAGCTGCTGTAGGAAGGCCAGCACGTCCCAGTCGTCGTCGAGCACGACGGTGCGCCCGACCGCCTCGCTGATCTCGCTGAGCTTGCCCGGATTGGCCAGGGTCTTGGCGTTGAGCAGCTGGCCGACCAATTGCGCCATGAACACCTGCTGACGCACGATCCGGTCGATGTCACCGCGTTCGAGATCGTGGCGCTGGCGCACGAAACTCAATGCCTCCTGACCGTCCAGCCGCTGACGCCCGGCCGGGAAGTCCGCGCCCGACATCGGTTCGTCCACCGCCTGGTTCAGGCACACCTCGACCCCGCCCACCGAGTCGGTGAGCAGCACGAAGCCGAGCAGGCTCACCTCGGCGTAGTGATCGACGGTGATGCCGGTCAGGGTCGCGACCGATTTGATCAGCGCCTGCCTGCCCGCCTTGGTCGACTCACGCTCGGCCTCGGCCTCGGACTTGCCGTCGGCGAGCAGTTCGGCGCGTTCGGCCTCCTTGGTCGAGCCGTACGCGGAGTTGATCTTGGCCTTGCCCTGGCCGCCGACATCGACGTAGGAGTCGCGCGGGATGGAGATCGCGGTGGCCGAGCGGCCGTCGTTGGGCACGCGGATCAGCACGATGGTGTCGGTGTTGGTGCCCACCTCGTCGCCCGCGTGCAGCATCGCGCGTTCGGCGTTGGTGAGTGGATTGCCGTGTGCGTCGGTGCGGCTGTCGACGCCGACGAGCAGGATGTCGACAGCGCCGTCGCGCTCGCCGCCGAGGCCGAGGCCGCCGATC
>NZ_JBHWZY010000885.1:0-2775 GCF_042727815.1 Nocardia sp. NPDC060220 | reverse complement strand
AAGCCGCCGGACACATCGTGATCGCCTGGATCTGGCTCGACAAGCTCCTCGCTGTCGGCGACCTGGACGGGTCTTTCTACGACGGCAAACGCATCGCGGCGCAGTACTTCTTCCGGTACGAATTGCCCAAGGTCGCACCGCAGCTGGCTCTGCTCGCCGAACTCGACCGAACCACCCTCGATACCGACCCAGCCTGGTTGTGAACCCCGTCCACCGCCCATCTCGATTACACCTCAGGAGATTTCGATGTCCCTACTCGAGCTGTTCGACATGACCGGCAAGGTCGTCATCGTCACCGGCGCTTCGTCCGGACTCGGAGTGTCGTTCGCTCAGGGCTTCGCCGATACCGGCGCCGACCTCGTTCTCGCCGCCCGCCGTGCCGACAAACTCACCGACACCGCGGAAACGGTACGGGCAGCCGGTCGGCGAGCCGTCATCGTCCCCGCCGACATCTCCGTTCCGGAACAGTGTCAGGCCGTCGTCGACGCCGCGATCTCGGAGTTCGGTCGAGTCGATGTGCTGATCAACAATGCCGGCGTCTCCACCGCACACCCGGCAACCCGAGAAACCCCGGAGCAGTTCCGCGCGGTCGTCGATATCAACCTCCACGGCTCGTATTGGATGGCGCAGGCCTGCGGCCGCGTCATGCCCGCAGGCGGATCGATCATCAATATCTCTAGCGTGCTCGGGCTCACCACCGCGGGGCTCCCGCAGGCCGCCTACAGCGCCAGCAAAGCCGCCGTCATCGGCCTGACCCGCGATCTGGCCCAGCAATGGGGCGCTCGGAAGGGAATTCGCGTCAACGCGCTGGCGCCTGGGTTCTTCCAGAGCGAGATGACCGACACCTACGACGACGGCTACGCCGCCTCCCTGATGCCACGAGTCGTTCTCGGACGACACGGTCACGGCGAGGAGATCGCGGCAACAGCTGTGTGGCTCGCTTCCGCCGCCGGTGGCTACGTCACGGGCCAGACCATCGCCGTCGACGGTGGTTTCACCATCACCTGAGCGTTCGCCCCGCGCTGCCCGCCGAGGACGCCCCTCTGCAACAGGGCATCAATCCATCCATACCGCTCCCCTGCCATCGGCAGGTGTTCATGACAGGACAACCCATGCTCTCCGAGGAACAAGGACTGATCGATGTGGCCCTAGTGTGGGAGCCGTTCGGCGGGCCACCGAGCGAGGAGCTCCTGGTCAGGTTCGGAATCTCGCGGCGGGTGTTCCACGATCGAGTCCGGCGGATCCTGAAAACGCGAGGTACCCGTCGAGATGAACCGTTGCGACAACATGCGCGACATGTGCTGCGCCGCTATCTAGCCGACGATCATGCTTCGACGTCGGTGTCCTCTAGCGCACCGAGCTAGGTCAGCTTCCAGGCGCGCTAAGCAGATTCGACGGCGGCGCCACCTCCATCCCTTCGCGACATCGTCGCCGCGGAATCACAACCAGATCCCTACACCTGAACCGTTTGGCAAATTATGTTCGAGCTCTTCACACCGCCCAGCCAAGAACCCGACGTCGTCATCCAGATCCACTGGGCCGACATCGGAGGCGAATGCTTGGACCTGTTCTACGAGGCTTGCGCCAGCGCGGCACACCGATTCGCAACCGCGTTCAACGCCACCCACGCCCACGACCACGCAGTCATGCGCGCCGGCACCGCCGCATTGTTGCTGCCCCGACTCCCCGGCGAACGAAACTGGGTAATCCCGTGACATCCGGTCCTGGGGTGTTTGGCTCATACAAAGGTCACTAGGGCCGAGTCCTGTCAGATCGGTCGCCTACAGACCCAGGTCTGTTCGGCGAATCTTCTGGTTGATCTCCAGATCGAGATACTCCTCGCGACCGAAATCCCCGGCCGCCGTTGTGAGTTCGAGGCGTGCACGCTCCTCCTGATGTCGTTGCGAGGGCGTCAGCGCTTGTCGTCTCTGATGTTCTGCACGGTGGTCGGCGAGCTCAGAGCTGATGGTCCGCTGTAGTGCTACGACAGCTGCGTCGCGTGCTGCGTCGTCGCTGCCGGCGGATAGAGCCTGATCGGCGAGACGACGATGTTCGTCTTCGATTGCGACGTGTTCAGCACGGGCTACCAGTTCGTTGGCAGTGCGGTTGGCCGCACGCGCGACTGCACGGGCGTGGTGGTGTGCTTCGGCGCGCTGGCGATGTTCACCAACCAAGGTGTTGATGTGTTCCTGCATTGTCTTGCGCTGGCGGCGCCGTGTCACCGACAGTGCTTCGATTTCCTCGCGCGCGGTGTCGAGTGCGACCGAGGTGGCATGGAGTTTACGGATGGCGGTGTCGAGTTCGTGGGCGCGCTGCCGGGCGGTTTGTTGTGCGCGGTCGGCGGCGTGGTGGTGTTCGGCCACAGTCGGATCGGGTTCGAGGGCGACGTTGTCGTGTCGAATGGGTGCGAAGAAGTCGGCCTCGGTGGCGATGTTTCCGAGTCGTAGACGGAGACCTTCGATTGCCTGGGTGAGTTCGTGATCGGTGAGGCGCTGCATCGAATCGAGCACTGGTTGCGGGTGTTCGGTGAGCGGGTTGTCGTGGAGCCACTGTTCGATGATGGCGCGTTGGGCGGGGTGGGGGGCTAGCCAATCTCGGCGCAGCATCGCCAACGCCGCAGGCGCGGGGTGTGTTTCGGTGAGGTGGGTGCATCGGGCCGTGATGTGATCGGCGGGGTCGTGGTCGGGGATTCCCGGTCGATCGATGTCGCGGCAGGAGTGGCACAGGCCGTCGTCGGAGTGGCGCGGCGGCACAGCGATGCTCGCGTTGCGGGAG
>NZ_JBHWZY010000884.1:0-2776 GCF_042727815.1 Nocardia sp. NPDC060220 | reverse complement strand
GGGTACGTGCGGGCACCGGTGGTTCGCCGACCCGGAACACCAGGTCGGACCGTTCTGCCGCGTCGAGCACGTCGATCGCGCCGACCGTGATGGCTGCATCGGCGGCGACGGCCTCGAGGACTCGCTGCCAGCGCACGGCGATGCCGGCGACGGTGTCCTCGTCGAACAGTTCGGTGGCGTAGTTCAGTGCCAGTGCCATCCCGCCGTGGCCGGGTTCGCCCAGCTCGGAGAGGGTGAACTGCAGGTCGAAGCGGGCGACGCTCTCGTCGAGGTCGAGCGCCGACACTGCCAGGCCGGGCAGTTCGAGGGTGGTGCGGTCCAGGTTCTGGAAGGCCAGCATCACCTGGAACAGCGGGTTGCGCGACTGCGAGCGCTCGGGCGCGAGCAGTTCGACCAGGCGCTCGAAGGGCACGTCGGCGTTGCCGTAGGCGTCGAGGTCGGTCTTGCGGGCCTGCTCGAGCAGGTCGGTGAACGTCTCGGCCGGGCGCACGCCGGTGCGCAGCACCAGGGTGTTGACGAACATGCCGACCAGGTCGTCGAGGGCCTGCTCACCGCGACCCGCGATGGGGGTGCCGATGGCGACGTCGTCGGAGCCGGACAGGCGAGCCAGCAACACCGCGAGGGCGGTGTGCATGACCATGAACAGCGACGCGCCCTGGCGGCGGGCGATCTCGTCGAGCGCGGCGACGAGTTCGGGCGAGAGCTCGCGGTGCACGGTGGCGCCGCGCAGCGAGGCGATGGCCGGACGCGCGCGGTCGAACGGCAGGGTCAGTTCGTCGGGGACACCGGCGAGCTGGGACTGCCAGTAACCGACCTGGCGGGACATGAGCGAGTCGGCGTCGTCCTCGGTGCCGAGTACGGCGCGCTGCCAGATCGCGAAATCGGCGTACTGGACGGGCAACGGCGCCCAACCGGGGGCAGCGCCCTGGGCCCGGGCGGTGTACGCGCGCATCACATCGCGGGTCAGCGGCGCGATCGAGAAACCGTCGGCGGCGATGTGGTGCACGACCACGACCAAGACGTGTTCGGTGACCCCGCCATCGACGTGCTCGGCACCCGCAGCCTGCTCCGCGTCAGCGGTGCGACCCGTGTGGCCTGCGGCGGCGACCCGGAAGAGGCGGACGCGCATCGGAACCTGTTCGGCCACATCGAAACCGGTGGAGACGAACTCGGTGACGGTCTCGAACAGCTCGTCCTGAGCGATCGCGATCGGGCGCAGGTCCAGCGAAATGCGCTCCGCGGCGACGATCTGCTGGACCGGGGTGCCGCCGTGTTCGGGGTAGCGGGTGCGCAGCGACTCGTGCCTGCGGACCAGGTCGGCCAGCGCCAAAGACAGTGCCTCGGTGTCGAGTTCGCCGGTGAGGCGGATCGCGACGGGCAGGTTGTAGGCGGCCGAGGTGGTGTCGTACTTGTTGAGGAACCACATGCGCTGCTGCGCGAACGACAGCGGAACCAGTTCCCCTTCGGCCCGCTCACGGGCGACCAGCGCCGCGCGGGCGGTGCCGCCGGTGTGCGATTCCACCCGTGCCGCAAGGGCTTCCACGGTGGACGCTTCGAACAGCGCGCGCACCGGGACCGTCGCGCCGAGCGCCGCACCGATGCGGGCGACCACGCGGGTGGCGATGAGCGAGTTGCCACCGAGGTCGAAGAAGTCGTCGTCGACACCGACGCGATCCAAGCCGAGCACATCGGCGAAGACCGCGGCCACGGCTTCCTGCACCGGTGTGACCGGCGCGCGGAAGGCCCGCGCCTGCACCGCGGGAGCGGGCAGCGCGCGGCGGTCCAGCTTGCCGTTGACCGTCAGCGGGATCCACTCGAGGCGCACGAGCGCCGCCGGAACCATGTAGGCGGGCAGCTGTTCGGCCGCACCGCTGCGGATGGTCTCGAGGTCGGGTTCGAGGTCGCCCTCGGCGACCACGTAGGCGACGATCCGCTGGTCACCCGGCTGATCCTCACGCACGATGACCGCGGCCTGGGCGATGCCCGGCTGCGCGAGCACGGCGGCTTCGATCTCACCGAGCTCGATGCGGAAGCCGCGAACCTTTACCTGGTCGTCGGCGCGGCCGAGATATTCGAGTTCGCCGAAGCGGTTCCAGCGCGCGAGGTCGCCCGAGCGGTACAGGCGCGAGCCACCCTGGTTCGGGCCCGCGAGGGGATTGGCGACGAAGCGGGTGGCGGTCAGGTCGGGGCGACCGAGGTAGCCGCGCGCCAACTGCGGTCCGGCGACATACATTTCGCCCGCGACACCCACCGGCACCGGCCGCAACCGGTTGTCGAGGACGTACACACCCAGACCCGCGATCGCCCGGCCGACCACCGAACCGGCGGCGGCGGCAATGGTTTTCGCGTCGAGCGCCCGGAACGACACGTGCACCGTGGTCTCGGTGATGCCGTACATGTTGACCAGCGTCGGCGAGCTGTCACCGTGGCGCGCGACCCAATCCGACAGGCGGCGCAGCTCGAGGGCCTCGCCACCGAACACCACATAGCGCAGGGCCAGCGGCTCCAGGCCCGGTCCGGCGTTGCGGTCGGCTTCGGCCAGCTGGTAGAACGCCGACGGTGTCTGGTTGAGGACCGTCACCTGTTCCACGCGCAGCAGTTCCAGGAACTGTTCGGGCGAACGCGAGGTGTAGTAGTCGACGACGATCAGCGAGCCGCCGAACAGCAGCGGGCCCCACAGCTCCCACACCGAGAAGTCGAAGGCGTAGGAGTGGACACCCAAGTAGCACGGGGCCCGAGAAATCCCGGGTGAATCTGGCGGGACCACCCGCTAAGC
>NZ_JBHWZY010000883.1:0-2777 GCF_042727815.1 Nocardia sp. NPDC060220 | reverse complement strand
GCGATATGCGGCCGGAGCTCTCCGCGGCCGAGGCGCGTTTCCTGGTGCACGCGGCGTTCGCGATGGTCATCGACCTCGGTCAGCGCTTCGGCGACGACCCGATCGCCGGCCGGGCCAGGGTCGGATTCCTGATGCGGCGGGTGCTGCTCGGTTGAGGCAATTCACCCGTTGTGTATGAGGCGGTGCGTTGCTGACTCGTCATACGCTCGGCGATCAAGCCTTCGAACGGAGCGTGCATGGATTCTCGCGCGAGCGCGCTGACCAGGCGATCGTTGCTCGGGCTCGCCGCCGCGGCCACCGCCGCGGCGGCGTTGCCCGGATGCGGTGACGCATCGGTTCCCGAGCCGATCCGCACCACCGGTCGCCCGGATCTGCTCGCCCGGGCGATCGACGCCTACATCTACGGCTATCCGATGATCCTGCTGGACATGATGCGCGCGGCGAGCGGGCCGATCAACGGCTTCGATCACAGTGTGCTGCCCGATCCCGACGATCGCGGGGTGGCCAGGCTCAGCCACGACATGGTGTATTCGCAGGCGTGGCTCGATATCACCGAAGAGCCGATCGTGCTCCAGATCCCGGGGATGGAGCCCGACCGGTTCTGGCTGTTCCAGCTGGTCGACGGGTGGGCGAACACCGTGCACGACCTGACCAGCAAGACCCCGCGAACCACCGTGGACGCCGACGGCCCACCCTTCACCTACGTCCTCACCGGGCCGCAGTGGTCCGGTGTGCTGCCCGCGAACGTGACCCGGCTGCACATGCCGTCGTCGATGTGCACGATCGTCGCGCGGGTCCAGATCAACGGCACCCCGGACGCGCCGACGGTCAACCAGTGGCAGGAGAAGATGAAGCTGATCCCGCTCAGCGCCTGGGATCGCGGTGAACTCGCCGGGACGGTCAGCCGCGTCCACGCGATAGACCGTGGACCGGAGCCACCGACGAAGCGGATCGCCGCGTTGGACGGCCGCACCTATCTCAACCGCCTGTGCCGGCTGATGCTCACCGATCCCCCCGCTGCCGCCGACGCGCCACTGATGACGCAACTGGCCACGATCGGTGTCCAGCCCGGCGGGGTCCTCGACGACCAGCCCGCCGAAATCCTCGACGAGGCGGTGCGCCAGGCCCACCGCCGCATCGCCGACTGGACAGACCCGACCGCCCGCTTTGTCAACGGCTGGGAGATCCCCGTCGACCTCGGCACCTTCGGTACCGACTACCTCCGCCGCGCGGCCACCACCAAGCGCTCCCCCGCCCTTGCCCCCATTCGTGACGTGCTCTACGCGAACCGCGACGCCCCCACCACCGACGACCGGGGCAACCCACTGCGCTACCGAATCCGTTTCGAACCGGGCCGATGGCCTCCTGTCCACGCCTTCACCTCGATCACCGCCTACGACACGCAAGGTTTCCTGGTCCCCAACCCCGACACGATCTACTCGGTAGGTCACTTCCCCGCCGTTGTCCCCGCCCCCGACGGATCTGTGGAACTAGCCGTCCAGCACCAGGACCCACGTCCCACCGTCCCCACCGGCAACTGGCTCCCCATCCCCGCCACCGGCGACTTCTCCCTCACCCTCCGCCTCTACGCACCGCGCGAGAACGCCCTCGACGGAAAGTGGGAGCCGCCGCCGATGACCCTGGTCGACTGAGCCGGGCACGGATTGTCCGATCACCCGAACTCGACAACGGTGCCGTTCTCGATCGACACCCTCGCGGCCTCGAACAGCAGCAGCCAGGTGATCAACTCCCGGTCGAACGGGTGCGACGAATCGCTGTCCAGCATCGTCCGGATCCTGCCGATCTCGGCGTCGGAGAGCACACCATCGACCAGCTCGATACCCAAATACGGTGCGACATAGACGAGTTCGCGTATCAGCGCACTGCTCGACCCGACCATGCCACCGGCGACGTCGACATCCTCACCGGCGAAAAGCACGTCGTCGAAATCGACCGGTACGTAGAACCCTTCGCAATCCGAATGGCAGATCAGGTGGGAGTCGAAGGTGGATCCGACCAGGTTGATGGCGGGATCATCCGAAGCGCTGTCTCCGTCGGCGACGGGTGTCAGCGGCTGCTCGGGATACTCACGCGCTCGGGCATACGCGCGCCGCAGATAATGCACGAAAGAGTAGGGCACGCCCCCTATCCGAGCGCGGTCCTCGGCCGAACCCGCGGTCCTCGGCTCGTCGTGCGGAGCAAGCCCCTCCCGCACCAGTAGTTCGCTGAGCGCACGCAGTTGCTCGGTCAACGCATCGAGATACGCCGGGTCGCCGCCGGCTGCCACGGCAAAGGCCAGCCCCCCGGTTCCCACTGAAAGTCCCATAGCCGCAAAGCTAGTCCGACCGTCTGACAGGTACCCGCACCCCGCTACGGTCAGACTCTTCCAGAGCCTGCAACTCGGCGTCAGAATCACGATGGCAGCGGACGCAGCTATCCGTTAGGGGGTCCGGTCAGCATTGGACGACATTGCATCGCTCACAGCAATTGCCCTGGTAGGCGCCTTCGTCGCCGAAATGGCCACGGGCGGGAAGCAACTCGTCGCCGATAGGTGTATCGAATAGGAAATGCGCGATCTCATGTCCAGAGAAAGCTTGGACAACTCGAAGGCGAGGAAACATGCAAGACGACTCGGGTGACCCTGTCGAATCTCTCAGCTCCGGCAGGCAGGTAGCCGCGCT
Source organism: Nocardia sp. NPDC060220 (assembly GCF_042727815.1). NCBI lineage: Bacteria > Bacillati > Actinomycetota > Actinomycetes > Mycobacteriales > Nocardiaceae > Nocardia > Nocardia sp. NPDC060220. Next base: position 96 of record NZ_JBHWZY010000883.1, on the reverse strand, counting down.
GATCGAACTGATCAAGGAAGATGATCAATCAAAGATTGATCTGGTGCTCCCTCTGTTCGGAAGTTCGGATATTGCAGTTCGAAGCGAGGCGGTCCG
>NZ_JBHWZY010000882.1:0-2780 GCF_042727815.1 Nocardia sp. NPDC060220 | reverse complement strand
ACGCCCCTCGAGCTGCGCGAACTGGATCACTCGCCGACGATCGAGGTCATCGTCAACCCCGAGGACATCGACTACGACGAGGGCTCCGAAGCCGCGCGCCGTAACTCCAAGCAGGTCGACATGGTCGCCAACACCTTGGAGCAGTGGGCCATCCGCGACCACGGCGACCGCCCGCACAAGCTGTTCCTGCACTTCTTCGAATCGCCCGCCGAGGTCCTCGGCGCCGACGGCAAGGTCGTCGGCCTGAAGACCGAACGCACCCAGCTCGACGGCACCGGCAACGTCAAGGGCACCGGCGAATTTCGGGTGTGGGACGTACAGGCGGTCTATCGGGCGGTCGGCTATCGCTCCGAAGATGTCGCCGACATCCCGTTCGACGATCGCACCGGCACCATCCCCAACGAGGCGGGGCGCTTGCTGATCGACCCGAACGCGCGCGAGGGGGCGCGATACCTCGACGGGGTGTATGTCACCGGCTGGATCAAACGCGGCCCCGTCGGCCTGATCGGCCACACCAAAGGCGACGCCGCCGAAACCGTTGCCTGCCTGCTGGCCGATCAGGCCCGGCTGACACCGGCGCCGCGACCACACCCCGATGCGGTGACCGAACATCTCACCGCATCGGGCATTGCCTTCACCACCTGGGAAGGCTGGTACCGACTCGACGCCCACGAACGCGCGCTGGGCGAAGCCGAAGGACGCGAGCGGATCAAGATCGTCGAACGCGCGGACATGCTGCACGCCAGCTCGGTCCAGTGAGGAGGAGCCCATGACATCACCGACCGAACCACAGATCAGGACCGCGCTCGCCGGAGTGGACGACCCCGAGATCGGCCGTCCCATCACCGAATTGAACATGGTCGAGACCATCGACATCGACGGAGCAGGTCGTGTCGCGGTAGGCATCCTGCTCACCGTCGCAGGATGCCCCCTGCGGACGAAGATCAGTGACGACATCCGCGCCGCCGTCACCGCGGTGCCCGGCGTCGCCGGTATCGAGATCGACTTCGGGGTGATGAGCGAGGAGCAGCGCCGTAGCCTGAGAATCCAGCTCCGGGGACCCGGATCGGACAGTATCGCCGCTCTCGCGCAACCGGATTCACCGACCCGCGTGTACTGCGTGGTCTCGGGCAAAGGCGGCGTCGGGAAGTCGAGTGTCACCGTCAATCTAGCCGTCGCGCTGGCTCGACGTGGATTGCGCGTCGGTCTCATGGACGCCGATGTTCACGGTCACTCGGTACCCGCGATGCTCGGCATCACCACCGCGCCCACCCTGGTCGAGTCGATGATGATGCCGCCCACCGCATTCGGTGTGCGCGTCGTGTCGATCGGTATGTTCGTCGACGACAACGCCCCCGTCGTCTGGCGCGGGCCGATGCTGCACCGCGCGTTGCAGCAGTTCGTCAACGACGTGTACTGGGGCGAACTGGATATTCTGCTGATCGACATGCCACCGGGCACCGGCGATGTGGCCATCTCCCTGGCCCAGTTGCTGCCCACCGCGCAGCTGCTGGTCGTCACCACCCCGCAACGCGCCGCGGCTCGCATCGCCGAACGCGCCGGCGCCGTGGCCGCGCAGACCGGTCAGCGGGTGGCGGGCATCATCGAGAACATGTCCTGGTACGACAGTCCCGACGGCACCCGGCAGACCCTCTTCGGCGCGGGCGGCGCCACCGCGGTGAGCCGCGCGCTGAGCGGCCTGCTCGACACCTATTGCCCGGTCATCGGCCGGATCCCGTTCGATCCGGTGGTCTGCGCGGCGGGCGATCAGGGCGCTCCGTTCGTCGACACCGACCCGCACTGCGCGCCCGCCAGAGCGATCGGCGAGATCGCGGCGACCATCGCGCCGATCGTGCGCCGCCCGCTGTCTGTGACGCCGGTCAGCCCGGTGCCTGCCTGAGATCGAGGCGAAATAGTGCGTGAGCGGAGCTGACAGCTCTAGTCTGTTAGCGCTACGCACTGTGGAGGTTGGATCACATGACGGTCGAGATCGTGACCGAACCGGCGCCCGAGAACCTGTGGACCGGATCGGGCCGGGCGACCGGGGCACCGCCGACGTCGATGATCGAGCGGATGACGCTCATCCTGGACGCGTTCGACGCCGCCACACCCACGCTGACGCTGCTCGGGCTCGCCGAACGCACCGGGCTGCCGCGCTCGACCGTGCATCGCATCCTCGACCAGATGATCCGGCTGCGCTGGCTCGCGCACACTCCGGGCGGCTACCGGCTGGGGCTGCGGGTGCTCGAACTCGGCGGGCTCGCGGCCGAGCAGAACGAACTGCGCGAGGTGGTGGGGCCACTGCTCTACGAACTCAGTCAGCGCACGGGGCTGGTGGGGCACCTCGCGGTGCTGGACGGGCGTGAGGTGTTGTTCCTGGATCGTTCGGGGGGCCGCGGCCGGGTGGTCATCCCGACCCGTGTCGGTGGCAGGCTGCCCGCGCACTCCACGGCGGTGGGCAAGGCGCTGCTGGCCACGCTGGAGCCCGGCATCGCCGAGGCCGTGCTGCGGGGCAATGCCGTGGCACGGACCGCGCGCACGATCGTCGACCGGGCCGAACTGCACCGCGAACTCGCCCGTATCCGCAACCGTCAGGGCGTGGCCGTGGACACCGAGGAGTCGCTGCCGGGCGTGGGTTGCGTGGCGGTGCCGATCCGCGGCCGCGGTGTCGCGGTGGCCGCGATCTCCTTGTCGGGCACGGTCAATGGTGCGCGCACCGCGCTCGACACCGCGCGGCTGGCTCGGGCGCTGGCCGAGGTGGCCAAGGAAGCGTCACGCAC
>NZ_JBHWZY010000881.1:0-2784 GCF_042727815.1 Nocardia sp. NPDC060220 | reverse complement strand
TCGATGCGAATTCGCCGTGGTTGCAGGTCAGCGCGTGTGCCGGACGCCCCGGCTGGTGATCGAGTCGCCGCCCAGCGCGAAGAAGTCGTCGTCGACTCCTACCCGGTCCACGTCGAGCACCTGCTCGAATGTCCGCGCGACCAACTCTTCCAACCCCGGCGACGGCGCCCGGAATTCTCGCGTGACGGACACCGGCTCGGGCAGCCGCTCGCGATCCAGCTTCCCGTTGACGGTCAGCGGCACCTCGTCCAGCACCATCACCGTGGACGGCACCATGTACCGGGGCAGCACCTCGGCCAGTGCCGCACGCAACTGCTCGCCCGATACCTGCGTCCCCGGCGCGGGCACGACATAGGACGCCAGCACCGCCGCTCGCCCGCCGTCGCGGCGCGGCACCGTGACCGCGTACGCCACATCCGCCCGCGCATCGAGCACCGCGTCGATCTCCCCCAGCTCGATCCTGGTGCCGTGCACCTTCACCTGAAAATCGTTGCGCCCCACGAATTCCATCTCGCCGTCGACGCCACGGCGCACCACGTCACCGGTGCGGTACATGCGCTGACCCGGCTCCGCGAACGGGCACGCGACGAACCGCGACGCGGTCAACCCCGTCCTGGCGGCGTACCCGTCGGCCAAGCCGGGACCGAACAGATACAGCTCGCCCTCGACACCGTGTGGCACGGGCCGCAACCAGGTATCGAGCACGACGACCGCGACGGGGCCGACCGGCTTGCCGATCGTGATCGCGGCATCGGGGGCCAGTGCGTCGCTGGCGGTAGCCCAGATCGTGCTTTCGCTCGGCCCGTAGAGATTGACCATGGTGCGGTGCGGCGCCCACCGATCGACCAGTTCCGGCCCGACCGGCTCACCGGCTGTCGCCAGCACGCGCAGCCCGTCGAGACCGTCGCACGAGACTGTGGCCAGCGCAGAGGGAGTGATCACCACGTGCGAGATATGTTCGCGGCCGATCAGATCCGCCAGCTCGGGTCCGGCGTAGACATCGGGAGGCGAGACGACCAGTCGGCCGCCCGAGCCGTGCGCCATCAACAACTCGAACACCGAGGCGTCGAAGCTGGGCGAGGCTACCTGCAGCACCACCGAACTCGGGTCGACGCCGAGAATCCGCCGCTGCGCCGCGACGATATCGGCCAGGCCGCGATGGCTGACGAGCACGCCCTTGGGCATACCGGTCGACCCGGAGGTGTAGCTCACGTACACGGTCTGATCCCGCCGGATCGGACCGCCGCGTTCGTCATCGGTGATCGGCACCGCGGCAACCGAATCCGCGGCGTCGAGCATCTGCTCCTGGTCGAGGATCAGCCAGTCGACGCCATCGGGAAGGTGCGCCCCGGCGGAGGAGTCGGTCAGCCCGAGCACGGCTTTCGAATCCGACAGCAGAAAGTCGATCCGCTCCGGCGGCAGGGTCGGGTCTATCGGCAGGACTGCGGCACCGGTCTTCGCCACGGCCCACAGGGTCACCGTCGCCGCCAGGGATCGCGGAAGCACCGAGGCGACGACCTGTCCCCGCTGGACGCCGTGCCGCAGCAGGACCCGGGCCAGACGTGCGGATCGCTCGTCGAGCTGCCGGTACGTCATGGCGGTCGCACCGCATCGCACGGCGATGGCGTCGGGTTCGGCGGTAGCGCACGCGGCGAGGATCCGGTCCAGCGTGTCCGGGATTTTCGGTTCCGCACCCGAAACCGGCCACGACGGGCCCGGTTCCTGGTCGAGCGGCAGCTCACCCAGCCGTAGGTCGGCGTCGACGGCGATCCGGCCGAGCAACTCGACGAAGCGGTCGAGGATCCGGCGCGCCGCCGCGGTGCCGAACGTGCGGTCGTGGAATCGCAGGGTGATCCGCGGTGCCTGTGCTTCGCCGTGCACGGACTGTTTCGGCGCCACGACCAGGCTCAGCGGGTACGGCGTCGCGTCGACACCACTGAGTTCGTCCACCCGCAGGCCCGCCGACTCGATGAGTTGCTGTAGTGCCGTCCGGTCGACGGGGAACGACTGGAAGGTGACGGCAGTGTCGAAGAGTTCGGGCAGACCGACGCTGCGGTGAATCTCGGGCAGGCCGATGTGGTGATGATCCAGCATGCGAGCGTGCCGCTCCTGAATGCCGGTCAGCAACTCGCGCACCGTCATGGTGGGTTCGAGCGGGACTCGCACGGGAATCGTGGTCAGGAACATGCCGAGCGTCTGCTCGACCCGCGGTAACTCCGGTGGCCGTCCCGACACCGCGGATCCGAAGATCACATCGGTCTCACCGGTCAGTACGCGCAGATTCAGGGCCCAGGCCGCGGCGACCGCCGTATTGATGGTGACGGCCGACTCGGCTGCCACTCGACGGAGACCTCCGAAACGATCTGCCGTCAGCTCGGCCTCGATTTCGGCGGCGGATACCGAACCCGTCGCGAGCACGTCGCGCGACACCCGGGTGGGTGCGTCGACATCCGAAAAGGCTTGTGCCCATGCCGCCTTGGATGCGGCGGTGTCCTGCCGCCCCAGCCAGGACAGATAGTCGCGGTAGGAGGGTGCGGGTCCGGCGGAGTCGATATGGGCGGGAGACCCGTAGTAGTCGAGCAGTTCTCGCATCAGCAGCGGCATCGACCAGCCGTCCAGGATCACATGGTGATTCGTGACGAGCAGCCGGAAGGTCGCCGACCGCATCCTCAGTGCGCAGCCTCGGGTCGACGCCTTCTACGGAGAGTCGGGCGGCAGCACGATGGGTGCTGTGCGCGCCGTGCACCAGCGCGGCTTCGTCGGCCGGACGGTGGTCTTCGGCTC
>NZ_JBHWZY010000880.1:0-2788 GCF_042727815.1 Nocardia sp. NPDC060220 | reverse complement strand
GTCCGGGCGTCGCCCTGGCGATCGACACCCTCGCGCGCGAGTTCGATCTCCCGATGGACGGTTCACACTTCGCCGAGCACCTCGGCCCGCCACTGGCCACGCTGCTCGGCGACGCGGGCGCGCCCGACGATCTGATCCCCCACCTGGTCACCCGGTACCGCGAGCTGTACCCGGACGTCCTCGGCCACATCGGCGCCCTCCCCGGCGCCGACGACGCGCTGGCCGCCGTGCGGGCCGGCGGTGGGCGGACGTTGGTCGTCACCGGCAAATTCGAGCCGCACGCGCGCCTGCACGTCGACCATCTCGGCTGGCGGGTCGATCGCCTCGCCGGTGACCTGTGGGCGACCGGAAAGGCCGACGTGTTGCGCGAGGAGTCGGCCCACGTCTTCGTCGGCGACCACGCGGGCGACATGCGCGGCGCCAAGGCGGCGGGCGTGGTGGCCGTCGGCGTCACGACCGGACCCTACGACGCCGACGGATTGTGGACCGCGGGCGCCGATGTGGTCCTGGACGATCTCACCCGGTTCGGCGAATGGCTGTCCGAGCACGCATCCGGGCGATAGTCCTCGAAACAGCTTGTGACGCACACCAGTTCCGGAACCCATCCGCGGCCCGGCGCGTTCACCGGTCATGCCGACCGACCCCTACTGGAACCACAACACGCACTACCACCCCTGGGTACTCGATCAGGTGCCCGACACTGCCCGCACGGCATTGGACATCGGCTGCGGTGACGGGTTACTCGCCCGCAAATTAGCGACCCGCTGTGACGCGGTGCTCGGCGTGGACATCGATGACCGGGTCATCGCCAACGCGCCCGCCGCCCCCAACGTCCACCTCGAACACGCCGACTTCCGCGACCTCGACCAAACCTTCGACGTGGTCACCGCCGTCGCCACCTTGCACCATGTCCCGGTACGTGAGGGCGTCACCGGCCTGCGCCATCTCGTCGCCCCCGGCGGCACCCTCGCGGTGGTCGGCCTCTGGAAGATGCACCCGGTCAGCGACTTCCACTACCTCCCCCTCCTCCCCGCGATCTGGGGCCTGGATCGGTGGCGGCGCCGGTCGCACGGCGGCCCCGATGTCGCGCTGGCCGACCCACGCGAAACCCTCGCCGAAATCCGTTCCGCCGCCGCCGAACACCTGCCCGGTGCCGAGATCCACCGCCGCCTGATGTGGCGCTACACGCTGCGCTGGCAGCGCCCACGCTGAGGTGTCACCGCGGGTACGCGGCGACCAGTCCACCGTCCACGATGATGTCCTGACCGTTGATGTAGGACGCCTCGGCGGAGCCGAGAAAGGCGACGAGGGCGGCGATCTCGTCGGTGTTGCCGAATCGTCCGCTCACGACGCGGGACGCGGCCATGGTGGCGAACTCCTCGGTCATCGCCCCGGCGGACATGGGGGTATCGATATAGCCGGGGCTGATGGAGTTGACCCGGATGCCGCGGGGGCCGAGTTCGGTGGCGAGGGTGCGGGCGAGATTGTGGACTGCGGCCTTGGTGGCGGCGTAGAGGGTCAAAGCGCTGTCGGCGCGGTGCAGGGTCCACGACGCGTTGAGGACCACGGCAGCGCCGGGGGTGAGCAGCGGCAACGTCTTCTGGACGGTGAAGAACACGCCCTTGAAGTTGACGTCGACGGTGTGGTCGAAGTCGGCCTCGGTGATGTCGGAGAACGCGGCGAAGGCGCCGGTGCCCGCGTTGGCGAAGACCAGATCGAGGCAGCCGAATCGCGCGGTGACGGCGGCGACCATCGTGTCGATGGCGTTCAGGTCGGCGGTGTCGGCGGCGATACCGGTGGCGCGCGGGCCGAGCTGCGCGGCGGCGGCCCGGACGCGTTCGCCGGTGCGGCCGGTGATGACGACGTGGGCGCCTTCGTCGATCAACCGCTGTGCGGTGGCCAGGCCCATTCCGCTGGTGCCGCCGGTGACGAGCGCGATCTTATCGGTGTAGCGGTTCATGAGATTCCTTCGGTGAGGTGGTCGGCGACGGTGGGCAGCCAGGCCGGCCGGTTGTTCCCGACGAGGTGGTCGCCGCCGGGGATGCGCAGGTAGTAGGCACGGGGTGCGGTGCGCGCCAGCAGTGCACCGTCGGTGACCCCGGGGATGGCGTCGTCCGCGCCGTCGACGACCAGCAGTGGGCAGCGCAGGGCCGGGGCGAGGGGTGTCAGATCGACTGTGGAGGCGAAGGCTTCGGCGGCCTCGCGGGACCCTGCTCGGCGGGTGATGAGGTCACCGACGGGATCGGGCAGTGCCGGCCAGTCGAGTCGGAACGGTCCACTCACCGTGGCGGCCACGGTGATTCGCGGGTCGAGTGCCGCGGCGGCTGCCGCGTAGTACCCGCCGAGGCTGAGCCCGACGATGCCCACCTCCGCGACACCGAGCGCGTCGATCACCCCGCCGATCACGACGGGATAGTCGGTGGTCACGGTCGAGGTCGCGGCGAGCGCGCCCTGCCCGGGTCCGTCCATGGCGAACACGGCCGCGCCTCGACGGACGAGTGCGTCGGCGAGCACATGGAACTCGTCCTTGCTCGAGTCCAGTCCCGGCACCACGATCACAGTGCGTGCCGCGTCAGCGGGGCCGCGCAGGATGCCGGTGAAATCGCGACCGGTGATTCGCCGCGAATCCGGTTCCAGGAGCGAGAAGCCCGCTTCGGCGGCGGAGTCGGCCGCCGCCGCGTGCACGTGGTGATCGCTGTCGGGGATGAGCGTGGCCAAGTGCGCCCATCGCGCCGCCATCAGGAGATTCTCGCCTCGGGTGACCGTCGACGGCGGCGCTGTTGGATAT
>NZ_JBHWZY010000879.1:0-2797 GCF_042727815.1 Nocardia sp. NPDC060220 | reverse complement strand
GAGTTCATGGCGCCGATTCTCACCGCGGCGATCGCCGACGGCTACCGGGCGGCCCTGCACGCCTACCTGTCGTCGAATCTGCAATTCATCGACGACAACAAGAGTTACGTGGCCGCCGTCGGCGATATCGTGCTCAACGTGCGCGGCCCGGACGGCACGCTGCGATTCGACACCGCCGACGGTGAGCGGGAGATCATCGCCCCGCTGGCCGCGGCGCTGGCCGAGGGGCAGCGCACCGGTGAGTTCGGTGACTTCGATCCGACCGTGCTCGCGCGGCTGATCCGCGATTCGATCGACGGCGTCGCCGTCCGGGCGGTGCGAGATCCCGATTTCGATGTGCGCCGGTATCGCACGCACCTCATCCGGATGTACGACGCGGTGACCAGGAAGGACGACCGATGACGACTACTGCGGTATCCACGGAACCCAGTGTGGCGCGGGAGGTTCCGTCGTTCGCCACGCTCGGCGTCGGTGCGATCGCACTGGTGGCCTCGATCGGTTTGTTCGCGGTGCTCGGGCAGTACGGATTCTTCGGCGACGAGTTGTACTTCCTCGCGGCGGGCGGCCATCACCTGGCGGTCAGCTACGCCGACCAGGGCCCGCTGGTGCCGCTGATCGCCCGGTCGATGGATTGGCTCGCACCGGGTTCGCTGGTGGCACTGCGACTTCCGGCTCTGGTGGTCACCGTGGCCGGCATCGTGCTCGCCGCGGCGATCGCACGGGAGCTCGGGGGCGGGCGGGGCGCGCAGCTGATCAGCGCGGCCGCCTACGCGACGTCACCGTTCCTGCTCGTGCAGGGCAGCCAGCTCTCGACCAATGCGATCGACGGGCCGCTGTGGGTGCTCATCACCTGGCTGCTCGTGCGCTGGGTGCGGACTCGCGCCGATGCGTTGCTGATCTGGGCCGGCATCGTCACCGCGATCGACATGCAGGTCAAATGGCTCATCCCGTTCTTCTGGATCTGCGTCGGAATCAGCGTGCTCGCCTACGGGCCCCGTGAGCTGGTGCGCAGGCCCGCGCTGTGGATCGGCGCCGCGATCACCGCGGTCGCGATGGTGCCCAGCCTGCTGTGGCAGGCGGCGAACGGATGGCCACAGCTCGCGATGGGCGGCGTGGTCAGCGCCGAGCAGGAGATGATCGGCGGGCGGTTGATCTTCGTGCCGGTCGCACTGCTCGCGGCGGGGCTGCTCGGCGCGATCCTGCTGGTCTACGGCACGATCCGGTTGTTCCGTGCGGAATCGCTTCGCCCCTACCGGTTCTTCGGGCTGGTGGTCGTGCTGCTCGTGGTCGCGTTCGTGGCGACCGGCGGGCGGCCCTACTACGCCGTCGGCATCTATCCGATCGCGATGGCGGCCGGGGCGGTCGGGCTGGTCGAGGCGAGGGCCACGTGGCAGCGGATCGCCGCGGTTCCGGTGATCGGGCTCTCGGTCGCGCTCGCCGCGTGGTCGCTGCCCTGGCAGCCGGAGTCCTCGATCCCGCCGAGCACCGGTGGCGCGGACCTGCTGCTGCACGGCAAGTTCGGCTGGTCCGACCTGGCCTCGTCCACCGACCTCGCGTACCGGACACTGTCACCGGCCGAGCGCGCGCACGCGGTGATCGTCGCCGAATCCTATTGGCAAGCAGGGGCACTCGAGACATATCGGCAGCAGTACGGCTGGCCCGCGGTGTACAGCCCGAGTCGTGGGTACGGCTATCTCGGCACTCCACCGGATTCGGCGTCCACGGTGGTCTATGTCGGCGCGCAGCACGAGGAGTTGCGCGCGCACTTCGGATCGGTGACGCCGATCGGCCGGGCCGACGCCCGGCTCGGCTACGCGGGTGCCACCCGTGATGTGACGATCTGGCGCTGCGAACTGCCGGTGCGACCGTGGTCGCAACTGTGGACCGACCTGCGTGAGATGTAGCGCCACAACGTGACCGCGCACGGCCGCCCGTCGGAAGCGGTGGACGGAGTGGGCCGGCGGCCGGGGTGCGGCGGGCCCAGCCCTGCCCCACCAGGCCGTCGCCGCGCCAGGCGTGATCAGCGTTCAGGATCTGCGGATGCGGCGGTAGGTCGGGGTGGCGGTCGCCGCGGCGGCGAGCTCGGCGGCGAGCCAGGCGATATCGGTGTCGCCGAGTGCGCCCAGCGTCAGACGTAGATGGTCGCCGGCAGGCTGCTCGCCCGCTTCGAACGGGCCGCCCGGCGCGGCCTTGATGCCCGCGGCGGCGAGGCTGATCATCGCGGCGTTCTCGTCGGAGACCGGGAGCCAGACATTGATGCCGTCGCCCGCGGCCACGACGACATCGTGGCGGGCCAGCGCGCGGCGCAGAACGGTGGCGCGCCTGCGGTATTCGAGGCGCGCGCCCGCGACGGCGGCGCGCGCTCCGGCATCGTGGAGCATCGTCAACAGCACGCGCTGTAGTAGCCGGCTGGACCACCCGGGCCCGAGCATCCGGCGTTCGACCACCGGATCCAGCAGTGCCGCGGGCCCACCCGCGACGGCCAGCCGCAGATCGGCGCCGTGGGACTTGGAATAAGAGCGGATGTAGACCCCGCGATCGGGGAATCGCGCGGCCAGGGAGCGCAGCGGGGTGGTCGCGATGCCCGCGGAGTGGTCGTCCTCGATGATCAGCGCGGGGTACGAGCGCAGTATCGCCGCCAGTTCGCGGACTCTGGCCGCGCCGAGGGAGGCGCCGGTCGGGTTGTGGGCGCGCGGTTGCAGGATCACCGCGCGCGGCGCCGGTCCGTCGAACGCGCGCGCGAATTCCTCGGGCCGGAAGCCGGATTCGTCGAGGCGGACGGCGATCGGGCGCGCGC
>NZ_JBHWZY010000878.1:0-2798 GCF_042727815.1 Nocardia sp. NPDC060220 | reverse complement strand
GTGTAGCACCGCGCTTTTCGGGCCCGGATCCTGGCTGGATCCGGGCCCTTTTTGCGGTTATGTGTCGACCGGTCTCGGTGTGATGATTCCCGTTCTGGTTGGTTGTCACCGGGCGATCAGTGATGATCTTGACGGTTCTGGACTTGCCGGAACAGTGTCAAGAGGAGATCTTTCGAATGAGTTTCATGAGTAAGGCCGGCCTCGCCGTGGCGGCGCTCGGCCTTGCGGCCGGCGCGGTGCTGGGCGCCGGTTCGGCGAATGCCGTCGGCCCCGACCAGTGGGGCGCGATGGCCGCGGACGGCGACTGGGCGAACTACGGTCGTTCGGTCGGCTATCCCACGCGCGCTGAGGCCGAGGCTGCCGCACTGGAACAGTGCGCCGCGGATGGTTGCCTGGTGGAGGCCGTGTGGGTCAACGGCTGCGCGGCCCTGGTGGAGAACGATGACTTCATCGCCTGGGGCAAGGGCCCGACCCGCGCCGACGCGGAGCGGGAGGCTTACCTCGCGCTGACCGAGGGCACTCCGCAGAGCCTGCTCGTCAACGTTGGTTCGTCGCAGCTGGCCGGCGGTCATGTGATCGAAACGGTCTGTACCGCCAACGCGAGCTGATCGTCACGGTGATTGTCGAGCCCGGACCGCGCAACGGTCCGGGCTTGCATCGTCTTCGCCCCGGACACGGAGCACGCGGGCCCGGATTCATGTGCTGACGGCCCGGATGTGAAATTTCACCGTGCGGTTGGCTATCAACGGTTGTTCGATGATGATCTTGAAGGTTCCGGACTTCCGGGACAGTTTCAAGAGGAGATCTTTCGAATGAGTTTCATGGGTAAGGCCGGCTTCGCCGTGGCGGCGCTCGGTCTTGCGGCCGGGTCGGTCCTGGGTGCCGGTTCGGCGACCGCGTCGGGTAACCAGTGGGCGTCGATCGCGGTGAGCAAAGGTGAACTGATCTACGGCACCAGTGCCGACGAAGCCGATGCGCCGTCGGCCGAAGCTGTTGCGCTGGCTGATTGCCACTACGCCGACTGCGAGGTCCTCGTCACCTGGGCCAACGGTTGCGGCGCGCTCGTACAGAGCGATGACGCCTTCGCATGGGCGATCGGCGCCAATCGGGCAGAGGCTGAGCGTGTCGCGTACGAGCAGCTGTCGACGGTGACGCCCACCGCGATCCTGGCCAACACCGGTTCGGCGAACCTCAGTGGCGCCAAGATCGTCGACGTCATCTGCACGGCGAACGCGCGCTGACCGTCACGGAGCGAACGGGCCCGGATCCTCACCCAGGATCCGGGCCCTGTGCTGTTGTGTACTAAGCGTTTTCGACTACGGCAACCGAGTCGATCCAGGCGCTGATCATGTCGGCGGTCCCGGCGATGATGGCGTCGAGCTCGGCGTCGTCGAGTTCGACCGAACGCAACGCGGTGGCGAAGCCCGCGTTGAGTACGACGAAGGCCATCACGTCGATGTCGACGTGCTTGATCGGGCCCATGAACTGGATGATGTAGAGCTTGATGAGCATCCGCAGCCGGGGTTCGAATTCGGGGATACCGCTGCCGTAGAACTGCAGATCGGCGACCAGGGCACGGACGAGCGGCCCGTTCGCGACGAGGATGTCGACGGCGGAGCGGATCAGACCTATCACGGCATCGCGGGGGGACTGGCCGGAACTGGCGGTGAGCAGCTGGCTGTAGCGCTCTTCTACCTGCAGAAACAGGCTGTCGTTGAGCTCTTTGACGATCTCGTCGCGGTCGTTGAAATAGCGGTACAGCGTGCCGATGCTCATGCCCGCTTCGGTCGCGATCCGGTTGGTCGAGGTATTGCCGATACCGCGGGTGCCGAAAAGATGAGCGGCCACCGTGAGAATGCGTGCTCTCGTCTCCTTCGCCCGGTCCTGCTTGGGGCGTTTGCGCTGCTTATCGGCTTGCGGGGGCATCTATTGACCTCGGCAGAAAGAAGAGTAGAAGGTGAGCGGTTGCTCACCCTACAGTCATGATCACAGAGAAACCGCAGTGTAGGCCAGCACATCGGCCGACATGACGGAAGCACAACCACTACCGGCGGCGCCGGGGTGTAGAAGAAGGAGGAGTCGACGATGACGATCCCACTGGACGAGACGGCCCTGTGGCAGCCCCTGCGCGATGTCCGGACGATGACCAGCCGGTTGGTCGGTCACTTCGTCGACAATGTCGCGACTTGCCGGACGCTACCCGGCGATGTGATCGCCGGCGACGTCACCTCGGTCACCCGGATGTGCCTGGAAATCGTCGGCGGCATGCTGGACGGCCGCGACGAGGACGTGAAGCTGAACCGGCTCGCGGTGGCGGCGGCGGGCTGGGCGCGCGAAGGCGTGCCGATCGACACGATCCTGCACGCTTTCCACGAGGGCTTCCGGCTCTCCTTCGACGCGGTCTACGACGGGGTGGCCGATGTCGATCGCGCGAGTCTGATCCACGGCTTCCGCCGGGTGGTCGAGATCTCGGACCTGTTGTGTACCACGGTGACTCGCTCCTACATCCGTGAGCACCGCGAGGCCGTCGGCGAACATCACACGGCGGTGCACACCCTCACCTCGGCACTGCTGGCCGGTCAGTCGACCGTCACCATGGCCCGCGAGGTCGGCATCACCGTCTCCGACGCGTATTCGGTGCTCGCTCTCTCGATCGGGGCGCACCCCGACGAGCGCGACCCGCGCGTGAACGGTGCGGTGGTGGCCCGGCGCAAGCTGCGCAGGGTGCAAACGGCGTTGGCGCATCGGTGCGGTGAGCAGGTGCTGTCGCTGCTGTCGGTCGACGGCGGCACGCTGCT
>NZ_JBHWZY010000877.1:0-2798 GCF_042727815.1 Nocardia sp. NPDC060220 | reverse complement strand
GACCTGCTTGGGCGTCGGCTGCTCACCCGCGGCACGCACGGCGGCGATGGCGGCAGCCTTGAGCGCGTCGTCGGCGACACCTGCCGCCCACTCCGGCTCGTCCTCGAGTTCAGTGCGGCCGAGCAAGAGGAACTCGCACGGCTTGCGAGCAGCCAGTTCACGAACACACCGCGCGGTCACTCCCCGTGCGCCACCGGTGACAACGAGAACATCGTCGGTGGTGAGGGCGAGTTCGGTGGCCGTGGCCGTGCTGTCGACTGCCTGCGGGCGCAGTGTCCAGCGGGTGTGCTCGGCGTCGACCCCGACTTCGCGAGCGTCGATCGCGGCGTCGTCGAGCTCGGCGAGGAAGGAGACGATCAGTGCCTCGTCGGTCAGTTGCGGCGAGAGATCCAATGCCCGGCAGAACAGCCCGGGCGCTTCCTGCGCGAGGGTCTTCACCAGACCGCTGACCCCGCCGACAACGGCGGCGGCGGCCGCTCGTTCACCGCGGTGGCCGAGCACGCCGTCGATGCGGGTGAGCGTCACGAACGCCGCCCGTGTCCCGGCTTCGGCGGTCGCGACCAGGCGGTCGTGCACCAGCGTGGCGGTGTGGATGGTATCGGCGAGCCGATGACCGCCCACCAGCCACTGGCTGTCCGCGGGCAGGACGGTCAGGCACAGATCCAGCCGCGCAACATCTTTCAGCGCGGACTCGATCGCCCCCCGCACGGTGGCGCCGTCCCATGCGGCTACGCCGGCATCGTCGCGGGCCGCGACGGCGGCCGTGTGCACGGTCCAGCCCTGCTGTTCGAGGCCGGTCGCGAGAGTCGCCGCGGTGGTGTCACCGTGGTCGAGGATCAACGCCGTCCGCTTCGCGGCGTAGGGCTGGGAAAGGCGGTCGATGTCGGGAAGTGCGACCGGCACGATCCGCAGCAGCACCGGATCGTCTTCGATCCCGTCCTGGCTGGATCCCGGCTGAAACCCGTGTGCACCGGCGGCTTCCGACCCGCCACCGACCGTGGGGACAGCCGGGGTTGCGGCGGGAGCGACGGAGCCGGCGACGAAATCGACGATGTCGTTCAGGGTCCGCAATTCCGCGACCTGCTCCGGGCCGACCGCGGGCACACCGTCGATACGCTCACCGACCGCACCCATGATCTGAACCCGCTTGATCGAATCCACCCCGAGATCGGCTTCCAGATCCAGCGACAACGCCAGCATCTCCGTCGGATAGCCGGTCTTCTCCGAAACGACCTGCGACAACACCGACCACACCGCGTCGGCATCGACCGCCGATTCGGTCGCAGGCGCTACAGGTGCCGAAACCACTGACGCGGCAACGAAGTCCACGATGTCGCTGAGCGTGCGCAACTCCGCGACCTGCTCCGGACCGACAGCGGGCACACCATCGATACGCTCACCGACCGCACCCATGATCTGAACCCGCTTGATCGAATCCACCCCGAGATCGGCCTCCAGATCCAGCGACAACGCCAGCATCTCCGTTGGGTAACCGGTCTTCTCCGACACCACCTGCGACAGCACCGACCACACCGAATCGGCATCGAGCGCCGGACCGGTCGCCGCCGGGGCGGCACTCGGACCTGAAACCACAGACGTGGCAACGAAGTCCACGATGTCGTTCAGGGTCCGCAGTTCCGCGACCTGCTCCGGGCCCACGGCAGGCACACCGTCGATACGCTCACCGACCGCACCCATGATCTGAACCCGCTTGATCGAATCCACCCCGAGATCGGCTTCCAGATCCAGCGACAACGCCAGCATCTCCGTCGGATAGCCGGTCTTCTCCGAAACGACCTGCGACAACACCGACCACACCGCGTCGGCATCGAGCGCGGGGCCGGTCGGCGCCGAAGCGGCACCCGGAACCGAAACCACCGATGCGGCAACGAAGTTCACGATATCGCTGAGCGTGCGCAATTCCGCGACCTGCTCCGGGCCCACGGCAGGCACACCCTCGATACGCTCACCGACCGCACCCATGATCTGAACCCGCTTGATCGAATCCACCCCGAGGTCCGCTTCCAGATCCAGCGACAACGCCAGCATGTCGGTCGGGTAGCCGGTCTTGTCCGACACCACCTGCGACAACACCGACCACACCGAATCGGCATCGAGCGCGGGGGCCTCGCTCACCGTGACGGCGGCGGGCATCGCGGCCTGGGGAGCGGGCTCGATGTCGGCTGTCCGGCGCGCCGTGGCAACATCCGCTGCTCGTGTCGGCTGTGGTTCGGGAGTCGCCACAGCGTTCGGCGCCGAGGGCTCAGCGACTGTCCGGTGGTCGAGCAGCGTCGTCGCGGGGGTGTGACTGCCGTTCCCGTTACCGGTGGGGAGTTCGGCGTGGAAGCCGTTCGTCCCGTTCGTGCTCGCGGTATCGACGGTCGGCGCCGGGGACCCGAGTTCGAGGCCGGACAGCGAGGCGAGGATCTCGTTGACCTGGACATGGGTCCGGCCGATCGCCAGGCTCTGCTCCTTGATCGCGTGCACGGTCTCGCGCAGGCGATCATCGACGCCACCGGTGCGCTGGGCGTCGCGCAGAACCGAGACCAGCCCTTCGGCGACCTCGAGTTGACCCTGCGCGTACCGGCTGTGGATGTCGAGGTGCTGCTGGGCAGCCACGTCGTATCCGGTCGCGGGCTGATGCCCGATGGTCGACTCCGCCCGGACCGGCGCGGCGGCCGGAGCTTCGGCGCTCACCAGTTCCCGAGTGACGGCGGGTGTCCGCGCGGCCTCGTTCCGACCGGCGGCGTAGGCCTCGGTGGTGAGGCGCTCCCGCTCGGCGGTATGCGCTCGCACGG
>NZ_JBHWZY010000876.1:0-2800 GCF_042727815.1 Nocardia sp. NPDC060220 | reverse complement strand
CGTTGAGCAGATACATCGTCGGCCGCGGGTTCTCGGTATCGGCGGCTCGGATCACCTGCACCGGAATCGGCTTGTCCATCGCGGGCGAGAAGACGGTCACCAGCTGGCGTCTGCTGTCGATATCGACTGCCGAGACCACCCCGGCCGTCTCGGGTTGGGCGACAGCGACGCTCGGCGACAGCCCGGCCGAGGCCAGCGCGCTCACCAGCGCGGCGCTTACCGCGGCCGTACGGATCGATCGACGTGTTCTTCTCACCAGCGCGAACCTCTCGTCTACCGGATGCACTGCTCGAATCAGTGCGGGTCACCCCACGGCGGACGTGAGGCATGAAGAGAGGTTCGGACTGCACCGGCCCGCGGTTTGGTGGAGCGGCCGAAATTCCGCGGGCACAGATGTGGGCGCGGGTCAGCGGCCGAGGAACTCCTCGATCGCGGGCCAGGTGGTGTCGGCGGCGGAAACCAGTCCGAGGTGGCCGCCGCTGACCTCCACGAACTCCACCTCGGCGGCGTTGGGCAGGACATCGAGGCCGCGGCGCACCGAGGCGGCGGGCACCACCACGTCGCTGGGGCTGCCCGCCAGCAACACCCGGCAGGTGACCTTCGACAGTTCGATCACCAGATCCGAGCGCAGTCGGATCGACCCGCCGGCGAGTTCGTTGCGCAGCACCAGGCTGCGATAGATCTGCCAGTACGAGCGGCCCGGGTAGCCGGGCATGGTGGCCATGAACCGGTCGGTGGCCTCCATCCTGGCCAGCGCTTCGGTGTCGAAGGCGTTGCGGGCCAGGAACATCGGTTTGGCGAGCTCGCGGTCGAACGCCTGGATCCGGAAGCCGAGCCGCACGAATTCCTGCGGGATGCCGCCCATCACCTTGGTCGCCACGGCCATCTCGCGACCACCGGTGACCTTGGCGACCAAGCGCAGCGGGATCAGGAACGCGGTGCGGGCCTGGTCGATCGGCGCGGCCAGGCAGGTGATGGAGGCGATCGGCAGGTCGGCGTGGGCGGCCGCGGTCAGCAGCGCGAGCACACCACCCAGCGACCAGCCGATGATGTCGACGCCACGGCCGTCGTGTTCCGCACTGACCCGCGCGATCGCCTCGGGCAGGATGTCCTCGGTCCAGTCCTCGAGGCCGAGATCGCGGTCGGCGTAACCGAATTCGCCGTAGTCGATGACGTAGGGCTGCCTGCCCTGGTCGAGCAGGAAGCGCACCAGACTCTGCCCGGGCCGCAGGTCGAAGCAGGCCGTGGTCACCGCGAGCGGCGGCACCAGCAGCACCGGATTGCCCTTCGCCCGCGTGGTGCGGTCGTAGCGCTTCAGGTGCCGGTGTGCGCCGTCGTACACCGTCGTCGACGGTGCGGGGCGGTAGGACTCGAGTCCACCGCCGAACGACACCGACCACACATTGCGCACCGCGCGCGGCAGATCGGCAACGATCCCCATCGGTAAACCCCTTACCTCACCAGTTACTGCCTGCCGGCAGACCCACTATTCCTTATCTTACCAGCGAGTAAATTGTTGCTTCAGGCTGCGTGACGAGCCTTGTTCACTGTGCGCTCCCTGCCGTGACCGGCCGACGAGGCCGTGATGGGCCGCCCGAAGAGGACCCGGAGCACGACTCGCGCGAGGGCGCCGAACCCCCGACGGCCCGCGGGCAGCGCGAGCACGCTGCGCACCGTCCGGGTCTGCGACGGTGTCACCGCGACGCCGGTGAATCGGTCGTCGAGCCAGTTCAGGCTCAGCGGCGTCGACAGCGGCAGCAGCGAGATGTGCTCGCTCGCCCGATCGCGCAGGTAGGTCACGTGCGCGCCCTGCTCGCGGTAGCGCTGCACCAGCGCGTCGATATCGTCCACCGCGATGATCTGGTCGTGCACGGCTTGCACCACCAGCAGCGGCACCGAGGGCGCCCTGTCCCCCAGCGTGAGATCGGCGAAGACGGCCAGCATCGCCTCCATGGCGAGCAACTCGGCGATCGGGGTGCCGCTGTGCCGGTCGACGTTGTAGCGGGCCAATCGCAGCACCGCGGCGGCGGTCGTCGACTCGGCGGCCTTGTCGAGTACCGCGCGACCCTCGTCGCTGAAATGGGTGGCGACGAGTTCCTCGAACGCCGGATACACCCGGCGCAGCGCGGCGACGACGAGGGTCGGCAAGCCCGCGTGCAGCCCGCCGTTGAGGCGATGGAAGGTCGAGACCAGATCGCCCACCGGGGAGCCGAGCACGGCGCCTGCGATGTCGAGCTCCGGCGCGTAGGTCGGCGCCATCTCCGCGGCCCACGCCGTGGCCAGCCCGCCGCCCGAGTACCCCCACAGCCCGACCTGCGCCTGCGGGTCGAGACCGCCGGGCTCGAAGGCCAGGGCCGCGCGGATGCCGTCGAGTGCGCGGTAGCCCGGTTCACGCGGCGCTCCCCATGCGCCGAGCATGCCTTCGTGATCCGGAATCGAGATCGCCCAACCCCTGGCCAGCGCATCGGCAAAGCACAGCTGTTCGACGTGCACGAAGGTACCGACGGCGCGAGAGCCGCGCCGCAACGCGTAGGACGGAAACGACCGCGGCGAGATGGCGTCGATCGCGCACTGGAACGACAGCAGTGGGGCACCGGGCGCGACACCGCCCCTCGGCGTCACCACGGTGGTGACGGACGCCTCGGGCATGCCGTGGAGATCGGTCGTGCGATACAGCAGCTGCCAGGCCCGCACCTTCATGCCGATCACACCGAACGCGGCGAGCTCGACCGGCCGCGAACGCAGGATCGTGCCCTCGGCAAGGGTCTCGAACCCGGGCCTCGGCGCGAAGAAAGGATCC
>NZ_JBHWZY010000875.1:0-2808 GCF_042727815.1 Nocardia sp. NPDC060220 | reverse complement strand
ATGCCGGACAGGCCGCCGCCATGGCCGCCGATCTCCAGGCCGCACTCGGCTGCCTCTCGCGGGTTCCGCAGCCGACGGTCGCCGCTATCACCGGCTACTGCCTCGGCGCCGGCCTCGAACTCGCGCTGGGCGCCGACCACCGGATCGTCGGCGACAACGTGAAACTCGGTCTGCCGCAGATCAAAGCGGGCCTGATTCCGCTGTCCGGCATCCGAAGGCTCTCGCTGCTCATCGGCGCGAGCCGGGCCAAGGATCTCGTCTACACCGGTCGTTTCGTCGGCGCCGAAGAAGCCGAGAAGCTCGGTTTGGTCGATGAGGTCGTCGCGCCCGACGATGTCCTCACCGCGGCGCGCGCGTGGGCCGCTCAGTTCGTCACCGCCGCACCCCGCGCCCTCGCCGCGGCCAAGGCGGTTTTCGAGTCCGGGCCGCACGGTCATGCCACCGCTGTCACCGAATGGTCGGCCCTGTTCGACACCGACGATGCCCGCACCGGCACCCGTACCTTCGCCGCGGAAGGACCGAACGCCGCGACCTTCACGGGTCGCTAGCAACACCGCCGGAACCTGGGTTAACTTCGTGCGGGCCGGTGTTGCGAGAACCCGGGTAACCTCCCAGCCATCCCGCGCTGGGGCGGTGCGAACCGGCTGTCCGGTCCGATGGCGGCTCGCGCTCGCGGGAGCCCGGCGGCCGGTCGTGGGTGCAGGAAAGAGCAGTCTCTTGTCCCAGCAGCGGCGTGCCCGGGCGCACATATTAGGCTGGCCTGCATGACGGTCCATCCCGACGACCCGGCGCCGAACCCCCACGCCACCGCGGCCCAGGTCGAAGCAGCGCGCAAAGACACCAAACTCGCCCAGGTCCTGTACCACGACTGGGAAGCGGAGACCTATGACGACAAGTGGTCGATCTCCTATGACGAACGCTGTATCGCGTATGCGCGCGGCCGGTTCGACCTCGCCGTCGGCCCGGCTCCGCTGCCGTACGAGCGTGCGCTCGAGCTGGGCTGTGGCACCGGATTCTTCCTGCTCAACCTGATGCAGGGTGGCGTCGCCAAGTCGGGTTCGGTCACCGACCTCTCGCCCGGCATGGTGAAGGTCGCGCTGCGCAACGCCGAGCACCTCGGCCTCGATGTCGACGGGCGCGTCGCCGACGCCGAGACCATCCCGTACGACGACGACACCTTCGACCTGGTGTGTGGCCACGCCGTACTGCACCACATCCCCGACGTGGAACTGGCGCTCAAGGAGTGCCTGCGCGTGCTCAAGCCGGGCGGGCGCTTCGTGTTCGCGGGTGAGCCCACCACCATCGGCAACATCTACGCCCGTCGCCTCGGCCAGGCCACCTGGAAGGTGACCACCGAGATCACCAAGCTGCCGTTCCTGTCGGGCTGGCGTCGTCCGCAGACCGAACTGGACGAGTCGTCTCGTGCCGCCGCGCTCGAGGCCGTCGTCGACCTGCACACCTTCGACCCGAGCGATCTCGAGAAGATGGCGAAGTCGGCCGGTGCCGTCGATGTGAAGGCCACCACCGAGGAACTCGCCGCCGCCCTGTGGGGCTGGCCGGTGCGCACCTTCGAGGCCGCAGTCCCCGACGAGAAGCTGACCATGCCCTACCGCCTGGCGCAGTACCGCGCGTGGCTGGGTCTGAGCTGGCTGGACGAGAACGTGCTGCGCAAGGTCGTGCCGCGCGAGTTCTTCTACAACGCGATGATCACCGGCGTGAAGCCGGGCGCGGCGCAGAAGTAGGTGGGCTATCGCTTCGGCCGCGACGATGTCGCCTATCTCGGCAGCGCGGCAGGCCGTGCCGCGCTCGCCGAGGTCGACCGGCTGGAGCTGACGACCGCGACGCACCTGCGCGATATCGAGCAGGTGCGTCGTTCGCACGGTGCACTCGCGCCCGCCTTGATCGAGACGGTGCGGTTGCGTCGTAAGGCCGTGGTGAAGCTGCCCACGGCAGGGGAATGGCTGTTCACCGACGACGCGCTGCAACAGGCGACGCCCGCGCTCGTCGCCCGGCATCGGGCGACCCGCCTGGCCGGCCGCGCGGTGCACGACGTGACCTGCTCGATCGGCGCGGAACTGTCCGAGCTGGCCGCGGCTTGTCCGGCGGTGGTCGGTAGCGATCTCGACGATGTCCGCCTGGCCATGGCCGCCCACAATCTCGGGGTGGGGCCGGTATCGGCGGTGGATCGCGGCCCGGCGATCAGTGCGGATGCCGCCCCGGCAGCGGCTGGTAGCCGAAACATCGTGTTGGCCAAGGCCGATGCTCTCGTGCCGACCACGCGCGATACCGTGATCATCGCTGATCCGGCTCGTCGGGCCGACGGCCGTCGCACCTACGATCCCGCGAAACTCCAACCCCCACTTCCGGATCTGCTCACCGCCTACGCGGGCCGCGATATCGCCGTGAAGTCCGCACCCGGGCTGGATTTCGACCGCCTCGGCTGGGACGGCGAGGTGGAGATCGTCTCCCTCGACGGCGCCGTCCGCGAAGCCTGCCTCTGGTCGCCCGGCCTCACCGAACCCGGCGTCACCCGCCGCGCCACCGTCCTGAATTCCCACGGCAGCGCGACCACGCTCACCGACGCCGCCTCCGACGACATCCCCGACCGCGCC
The DNA here is from genome assembly GCF_042727815.1 of Nocardia sp. NPDC060220. NCBI lineage: Bacteria > Bacillati > Actinomycetota > Actinomycetes > Mycobacteriales > Nocardiaceae > Nocardia > Nocardia sp. NPDC060220. Next base: position 196 of record NZ_JBHWZY010000875.1, on the reverse strand, counting down.
CCCGGCGACTGGATCATCGACCCCGACGGCGCCGTCGTCCGCGCGGGCCTGGTCCGTCACTACGCCGCGAAACACGGCCTCTGGCAACTGGACCCACAGATCGCCTACCTCACCGGCGACACGGTCCCCGCGGGCATGCGGGGCTTCCGCATCGAGGACCGTTTCGAACTCCGCGAGAAGACCCTGCGCCAGGAAT
>NZ_JBHWZY010000874.1:0-2808 GCF_042727815.1 Nocardia sp. NPDC060220 | reverse complement strand
GCCTCCAGGTCGCCGCGGCGGAGCGCGACCAGACCGAGCCCGAGTACCGCGGATTCTTCCCCGACGAGGTGTCCCTGGTCGACCGCCACCCGACGGGCCCGTTCGTGCAGTTCGGCGCTGCGGTCGAGCTCACCGCGCAGCAGCGCGATCCGGCCGAGCGAGGTGAGCCGCTCGCCGACTTCGGTCCACAGGCCGAGTTCCTCGGCAGTGGCCAGCGCGCCGCGGTGGTGGTCACGGGCGGTGTCGAGGTCGCCGGTCACCTCGGCGTGGCTGCCGAGCAGGAATCCGGCGATGGCCTGACCCCAGCGATCGCCCACCTTCGCGAACAGCTCCCGGCTCCGCTCGGCGTGCTCGCTCAGGCCGATCAGGTCGCCGCGGGCGAAGGCGTCGCGCGCCAGCGACACCGAGGCCGCCGCGATGCCCCAGTCATCGGCGTTGTCGGCGAAGGCATCTCGCAGGTGGGCCGCGTCGTCCATGCCCTGGTGGGCGGCGAATCCGGAGTAGACGTGCGCGAGGTACCAGCGGGCACGCAGTTCGGCGGGCGTGGGTCGCGCAGCGAGGGCCGGCAGAGAATCGACCGTACGGCCGGCGCCGATCTCGAGAGCGCCGCGCCACAACAGGGCAACCCGGCGTGTGGCGGGCTCGGTCTCGCCGGATACCGCGAGAGCGATGCCGAGTGACCGGATGCCCTCGGCGAGGCGTCCGCGCATCACCCAGTACCAGGCGAGGGCGTTGACCAGCCGCAGCGCGTCCTCGGACCTGCCCGCGGCACGGGCGGTCTCGAGTGCCCGTCGCAGGTCGGCCGACTCCGCGTCGAGCCGAGACAGCCAGCGGCGCTGGTCACCGGTGCGTAGGTGCTGGTCGGCCAGTTCGGCGAACGCGAGGTAGTAGGCGAGATGGCGCCCTCGTGTGTCGGATTCCTCGCCGCTGTCGCGCAACCGGTCCGCACCGTAGGCGGCGACCGACTTCAGCAGCCGGTAGCGCGGGCGGGTATCGGTGGCGGGGGTGATGATCAGGGAGCGCTCGACCACACGAGCGAGCAACTCCGCGACCTCGGCGACCGCGATGTCGCCACCGGCGCAGACGGCTTCGGCCGATTCCAGCGTGCCGCCGTCGGCGTGGGCCGAAAGCCGCCGCAGCACAGCACGTTCTGGCTCATCGAGCAGTTCCCAGCTCCAGTCGATCACCGCGCGCAGGGTGCGCTGGCGATCGGGTGCGTCCCGATAGCCGGACGACAACAGTGTGAAACGGTCCTCGATCCGTTCGGCGAGCACGTGCACCCCGAGCGCGCGGACCCGCGTCGCCGCCAGTTCCAGTGCCAGCGGCAGGCCGTCGAGATGGGTGACGATCGTCGCGATCGCCGCCGCATTGTCGTCGGTGACGGCGAAGCCGGGCGCGCGCGAGCGGGCCCGTTCGACGAAAAGCTGTGCGGCAGGTGAGGTTTCCACCTCGCGCGACCCCGGTCCGGCAGCGGGTGCGGTGGGCAGGGCCAGCGGCGCCACCGGCCGGATGTGCTCGCCCGCGATATTCAGTGGCACCTGACTGGTGACCAGCACCCGCAGTTCCGGTGCGGCGGCGAGCAGGCGTGACACCACCGTGGCGGCCGCGTCGGCGACGTGCTCGCCGTTGTCCAGCACCAGCAGCACCTGCTTGGCCCGCACCGCCTCGGCGAGATGGTCGAGCTGAGTGCCGTTGCCGGGCGCGGGGAACGGGCTCGAACCGGCCGAATCGTCGCGGACATCGAAGGCGCCCGCCACGACTTCGGTGATCGTCGTCAGCGCGCTGTCGGTGTCAGTGCCCAGGCACAGTCCGGCGAGCTCGACGAACAGCACGCCGTCGCGCGCCGGATGCACGGCCGCGGTGGCCAGTGCCAGGCGGGTCTTGCCGACACCGCCCGGCCCGGTGAGCGTCACCAGTCGTTCGGCAGTGACCAGCGCCTCGACCGCGGCGAGATCGTCCGCGCGCCCGATCAGGGAGGTGGGCGCGACGGGCAGGTTCCGGCGTGGTGTCACCGGTGTCGCGGGTGCGGGCCGCGCGGGCGCGCCGAGAGCCGGATCCTGTTCCAGCACAGCACGATGCAATGCGGTGAGCTCGGGACTGGGATCGAGTCCGAGCTCTTCGGCGAGGTGTTCGCGCAGCCGACGGTAGGTTTCCAGGGCTTCGCCGTGTCGTCCCGATCGGTACAGCGCCAGCATGTGGGCCGAGCGCAACCGTTCCCGCAGCGGATGGAGCTCGGTGAGTTCGCCGAGTTCGTCGGCGACCTGATCGTGCTCGCCGAGGGTGATCCGGGTCTGCGCGAGTTCCTCGACCGCGGTGAGGCGCTGTTCCTCCCACCGCAGCACCGGGATTCGCGCGAACTCGTGATCGGCGAGGTCGGCCAGGACCTCGCCCCGCCACAACGCCAGTGCTTCGGTGAGAAGCGTTGCCCGAGTGGCGGTGTCGTCGGTGGCACGCGCCCGATGGAGCACACGCTGGAAGGTCTGGGAGTCCACCGAGCCGTCGGCGACCTCGAGCAGGTAGCCGGGGGAGCGTGAGACCAGCAGCTCGCGCCCGCCCACCTCGGCGTCGCCGAGAACCCGGCGCAATTGTGAGGCTCGTGTCTGCAACGAACCAGCGGGGTTGGCGGGCAGGGCCGTATCCCACAGATGCTCGACGAGCCGGTCGGTGGGCACGATCCGGCCCGGTTCGACCAGCAGCGCGCCGAGCAGAACCCGCACCTTGAGCTCTGGAACCCGCACGGATCGTCCCTCGTCGGTCCAGACCGCCAAGGGACCGAGCACTCCGAAACGCATGTCACCCACCCTAAAC
>NZ_JBHWZY010000873.1:0-2809 GCF_042727815.1 Nocardia sp. NPDC060220 | reverse complement strand
ATCAGAAAGATTCCACCGACCATGCACAGGCCCGGCGCTCCGACAACCATCCTCAGCGGTGTCGAGATCACGATGGTGAGCAGTCCGGCGGCGACGAGCACGAAGCCGGCGACCATCGATGCGATCACCAGTCTGCGGCGATTCTCAGGACTGATCCGCGGCAGCGCGAATTCCCGGAACATCCTGCGGCAGAAGAGATATGCCGTGAACAGGCAGGCGCTCGCCGCGAGCGGGATGAACAGGGAATCCTGACTGCGCATCAAGTAGTCCTGGGTGGTCAGGCCAAGAGTTGTGGCGTTCACGCCGAAGTAGTCGAAAAACCAGTAGGCGTGGGACCAGCCGAAGAAGAACAGCAGTGCGGTGATCAACGTAGTGGGCGCAGCGAAGTTGCGGATCATCAGGCTGAGGCGGGACAGTCCGGTGTCTCCCGGTGCAGCCGAGGTCGAGGCTTGCGGTGGCTGCGCGGGTCGGGGAACACCCGTCGACCGGTGTGTGGCGCGTCCAGAACGCGCGGTCCCGGCGGGACGAAATCCAGAGCCCATATCGTCGTCCTATCAGTTGCCGATCATCCACCGGACGGTGCTGGTGGATAATCGGTGCCGCCGTTCGTGGCTCCGCTGTTGCCGGTGCCCGGGGCCGTCTCACCACCCCCGGACTTGCTGTTGCCCGTGCCCGCACCATCGCCGGTACTGCCGCTCCCGCCGGTGCCGCCCTCGGTGGTGGCGCCGCCAGTCGTGCCGCCGCGCTCGGTGGTGGCGCCGCCAGTCGTGCCGCCGCCCTCCGTTGTCTCGCCGCCGCTACCACCGGTACCGTCTCCGCCGCCGCTGATGGGGCAAGGTTGTTTACCGGAGAGCTGAACCGTCACGGTCGTCCCAGCCTCGACGGTCGCCCCGTCGGTCGGCGAGAATCCCGAATACGCACAATCGGATTCCAGTGGCAACGTGATGGTGTAGGCGAGCTCGACACAACCCGCTGCATGGCCTGCCTCCTGGCAGGCCGACGCGAACGCGGCATCGATGCGTCCCTTCAAGTCCGCGGTGAGCGGAGAACCCTTCTCCTGGAAAGACGGGATTTTGACCGGTGAACCCTTCGCCTGGTTTCCACCACCCGGCTTATCCGGAGGTGGTGCGCCGCCGGCAGGAGGTGGGGAGTACGGACCTACCGGACCGCCGGGCGCGGGAGCTCCCGCGCCGTCCTGGCCGATCGGTCCACCCGGCGCGGGGCCGCTGCCAGGCAATTGCTCTCCCGGTTCCGTTGCCGAAGCCTCTACATTCGCGGCTGTCGGTGCGGGCGAGAGCGATTCGGGCGGGGGGCGGACGCATCCGGCCGATACCGTCGCAATCGCGGCCGCGGTCACGATCACCAGCCATCCAGGGGTGATTCCGGCGGACGAACAAGCGCCGAGACGACCTCGACCGCGCGCCGCGTCACACCGATCGGATTCGCATCGCATCGCCCGCTCCTCTCGTGCAATGAGACGAGAATGCGCCAAGCGGGCACGGCATGCACGAGTACTCGACTACTCGCCTCGCTCACGACACGAGTCCGATGAACGCCAGGCGGTCAGGTCATCGTGGTCCGGTCGGACACTCCCCGCCAACCACACGGCAATCCGCAGGTCGCGACGACCCTTGTCACGATGTGGCCGTCGGCGAAGATACTGACCGCGTGTGCTTGCGCCGGGTAGCCACAGGCGCCGCAGGTGCCGAAGTAGTTGAGAATCTCCCGACTGACCCCGGCATCGAAATTCGGAACCGGCTCCACATCGTGCCTTTCAGCGGTAGTAGTTCGCCCATCTCCCGAGAACGACCCGGACGAACGGGCGAATGAAGAACGCGGTCCAGCTCAGTCGGAGGAAAGCGAAGACAGCTGGCCTCCCCGCGATCGTCCACCGGAGAACCGTCGTCCCCTCGGGCGTTTCGGAAAGGTGGAAGTCCATGGTGTAGGACTTGACCAGCAGCGGGATCGAGGTCTTGATGCCGGCCACACTCAGCCGGGTGTGTGGATCGCGGCGGGTGACCTGTTCCGCGGCGGCGAAGACGATCGCGTCGAGGGTGCGGACGGTTCCCGGACCACGTTCCTGGTCACGGTAGGTGACGCCGTCGATCATCGGGATCCAGGTGAAGGCGCCGTCCTCGAGTGCGGACCACACTTCCCACGGCATGGCGGCGAAGTCCTGCTCGACCGACATCTGGAAGGTCGGGCGCCGGGATTCGATCAGCCGGATCGCGTGGTCGTCGACCGGCGGGGTCTCGGCGCCGAGCAGCCGTGCGGCGCGGCGCTGCAGGACGAGCAGAACGACGAGACCGCCGACCGCGGCCACAACGAGGGCCCCGAGTGCGGTGCCGAGGAGAACGAGCCAAACCATGTGCAGCGCAGTCCTTGTCGCGGGAGTGGAGGAGTCGGTTTCACGGTGTGGTGCGCAGCATGGGCGAGGAGACTTTGCTCGTCAGCCATCGGTCGCCGGACTTCGCCAGCGACAACGTGATCGACAGCTGACCACGGCGGGGCTGCTGCTGGGTGCCGACGCTGGCGATGGACTGGTCGACGACGACGAGCGCCTCGGCGGTGTCGGTACCGCTGGTGGCGATCGCGCAGTCGACGGTGCCCGCCGTCGACTGCACTCGGCCCTGGATCAGGACTTCGCGCAGATCGGCACTGGTGGACTCGAATTCTTGTTTCCACGCGCCGGTGGCCCGGTCGAGCACGGCGGCGAAGTAGGCGTCGAGATCGGTGGCGTTGTAGGTCGACAGCACCGAGCCGTACGCGCAGGCGGCCGCCCGTGCCTCGGTGCGTGATCGCTCGAGTT
>NZ_JBHWZY010000872.1:0-2809 GCF_042727815.1 Nocardia sp. NPDC060220 | reverse complement strand
ACTTCTACGAGAGCTTCACCAACCTGGACGCCGTCGTCACCGAGGTCTACGACCAGGTCATCGGTGAGCTGACCGAGCTCATCGCCGTCCGTGTGCGCGCCGCCCCCGACCCCCTGCGCGACAAGGTGCACGCGGCCATCGCCGCGGGCCTGCAGGCGGTCGCCGACGACCCGCGACTGATCCGCATCGCCTTCACCGAAGCCCAGCTCAACCCCGCCCTCAACGCACGCCGCACGGCGACGATCCGCGGCTTCGCCGCGCTGGTGCTGGCGACGGTGAACAAGCAACTCAGCCCCGAAAGCACCGGCGCCGCGGGCGCATACGGCGAGCTCGCCGCCATGCACCTCGTCGGCGGGCTGTACGAGACCGTGTACGGCTGGCTCAACGGAGCACTCGATCTGACCAGAGACGAGCTCGTCGACGAATCGACCGAGATCTTCCTCGCCGTCGTCGAGCAGATCCTGGGACCCGAAAGCCTACTGAGGCGCCGGAGCTAGCCCGACGCCCCGATCAACCGCGCGGCGCACTCCTACCGCCGCGCACGTGCTGACCCCTTTCGGACGCGAGCGCTTCGCGCCTCAGCCGCGATCGGCCGGGCAGCGAGTTCCGTTCCGCACGAGCGGTTTCCATTCTGTACGAACACATCGACGTTGTGCGAGTATGACTGACAAATTCTCTCATTCATTCTCACATTCATCGATTGCCCGGAGGTACCGATGGGGCAGCAAGAATCCCCGCACGTCCTGGTCGCGGGGGCGGGCCTGGCCGGATTGGCCACGGCGGTCTGGCTCGCGGAGACAGGCCACCGCGTCACCCTCGTCGAGAAGCGAGGACGCCTCGGCGGTCGCACGATCTCGTTCGAGGTGCCCGGTATCGAAGGCAGGGTCGACAACGGTCAGCACCTGTTCGCCGGTTGCTATGACGCACTGCTGCGCTACGTCGATACCATCGGCACGCGCGAGCAACTCTTCTGGGACGCCCCGCCGTTCGCGATCAGGACCGGGCCCGACCGGCTGCTGACCCTGCGCGCGCCCGCCTGGCCGCCGGGCACGCTGCGCCGCGCCGTCGGGCTGTCCTGGATGGTGTGGCCACCGATCCCGCTGCGCGAACGGCCCGCTGCCCTGCGCACCTGGGCGCGGATCGCCCGCGCCGCGCTGCGCCCGGCACCGGAGCTCGACGACCTGACCGTCGATCGCTGGTTCAGGCAGATCGGTGCGCCGCAATCGTTGCGCGCGTTGGTGCTCGATCAGTTCGTCATCGGTCTGCTCAACGAGAAGACCGAGCGGGTGTCGGCCTCCCTGTTCGTCCAGACCCTGCACTGGATCGGCAAGCGCGCGCTGTCAGGGAACAGCAGGGCCGGTGACGCGGTCTGGCCGCGGGTGAGTCTGCACGAGTTGTTCGTCGCACCCGCCGAGCGCTATCTGAGGGCACACGGCGCGGAGATCGTCGTCGGTGCCGGAGTCACCGATCTCGAGATCGTCGACGACGGGCTCGCCGGTGTGCAGCTCTCCGACGGGCGGGTCATCGAGGTGGACGCGGCAGTCCTCACCTTGCCGCCGTGGTCGCTGACAACCCTGCTCGATCGCGGCCGGCTCGGGCAGTACGACCACTTCACTCCCGTACGCAAGATCGAGCCCGCCCCGATCTCGAGCGTGTATGTGTGGCTGGATCGTCCGCTCAGGATGCGCAGGCTCGCGGAGAATCTGCGCGACACCACCATCGAGTGGGTTTTCGACACCACGGGGATGCACGGCGTCGAGACCGAGGCAGGGCACTGTTACTCACTGGCCGTGAGCGCCTCGTGGGATGTCGTCCATCTGCCCAACGCCGAATTCACCGCGGCGGCACTGCGATCGCTGGCCGAGCACTACCCCGAGTTCGCCGAGGCGCAGGTGCTGCGCACGCACGTCATCCATCAGCCGCAGGCGACCTTCTCGGCGCAGCCCGGTTTCGACGCGCTGCGCCGCAGCGCACGCCGATCGAGGGCCTGTTCCTCGCGGGCGACTGGACCGAGACCGGCATGCCCTCGACGATGGAGGCCGCTGTCGAGAGCGCGGTCCGCGCCGTCGGCGCAGTCCACGAATATCTCGTCCCCCGCACCGGCGACAGCAGAATTAAGTGACTTGTCATTCTAGGCGCTGACGCCTCAACATCCCTTGATTCCGGACTGAGACAGAAGTACATTGTGTCTCACGCGACCGCAGGTCTGCATGGGCGCAATGGAGCACATCCCTCCGGGAGGGTTGATGGATTACCAATGGTCAGCGGCTGATCTCTCCTTTCAAGACGAGGTTCGCACCTTTCTCGACGAGAAGCTGACACCCGATCTACGCCGTGCCGGACACTTGGCGACCAGCGTCTATCCGGATCACGAAGCCAGCATGAAGTGGCAGCACATTCTTCACGATCGCGGCTGGGCGGCACCGGCATGGCCGGTCGAATACGGCGGCTGCGACTGGAGCCTCACCCAGCACTACATCTTCGGCCGGGAACTGATGCAGGCCGGTGCGCCCGCGCTGTCGCCGATGGGCATCAGAATGGTCGCGCCCGCGATCGTCGCCTTCGGCACGACCGAGCAGAAGGCGTACTACCTGCCACGGATTCTCACCGGTGAGGTGTTCTTCTGTCAGGGGTATTCGGAGCCGGAATCCGGTTCCGATCTGGCATCGCTGACGATGGCCGCCGTCGACGACGGCGAGGATTTCGTGTGCACCGGAAGCAAGATCTGGACCACCCACGCGACCGAGGCGAATTGGATCTTCTGCCTCGTGCGCACATCGCGCGAGGGGAAGAAGCAGGAGGGCATCAC
>NZ_JBHWZY010000871.1:0-2813 GCF_042727815.1 Nocardia sp. NPDC060220 | reverse complement strand
CCTCCGGGGGCTGCATGCTGGGGCGAACGGCGGCCATGTAGTAGTCCACCGGGATCGTGCTGGCATGGATCATCGCCGCTGGGAAGCCACGCACATACGTGGTCGCGTGTTCGAGCCGCTCCAGCGCGGCGTCGGCCGCGCCGTGGCGGAGATGGTGGGCGGCATCGGTCACCGCGACCGCCGCGCAGATATTGAACAGGACGTGGACCTGGTGCCCGACGAGCCACCGCGCCGTCCACTCGCTCTCCAACGAAATGTTCTCAGCTACAGCGGGAACGGGGAACGGTTCGGTCGCCTCGTCGGTCTCCGCGGCGCCGGTCAGGTCGAGCGCAGCCTGCCGCATCCCCGCGACTTCCATCGCCAAGTCCGCACCCGACAGCGGGGCCCTGCACAGGTCCGCCACACCGCGATGGATGACCAGAACACCGTGCAGCGCCGCCTGTTGATCGGACAACTCCACCTCACGGACCCGGAAGAACGACTGGCTCACCGACTCCGCGGGCAGATCCTCACCAACGATCGGCAGGGTCTGCGAGGTCAGAGCCTCGACCAGCTCGCCGACAGCGGCCACCCCCTGCCGCAACGCTGCGGTGCGCTCGACCGGACCGGAGTGGGTCGGTACCTGTGCCAGCACGGCCGCGGCCCGCGTCGCCGCGGACCGGACCGCAGCGCTCAAGCACGCGATGGTTCCCCCGTCGGGCACCGTCCGGAACACAGCTACTGGCGGGCGCTGGATGGCAACCGGGGTATCCATCTGTCGAGAATATCCGCGGTCGTACCCCTTCGGTCAGCATTCGAAGAACTGAATCCTGTTGACTCCGAGTATCTTTCGAGCCCTCGCGGTCGCGACTGGCGGCGATCACCCCGACCTGATCGCCGCCGACGCCGCGCGCACTCATGACGCCGCGGCCGCGACCCCCGGCATCACGCCCGCGCCCACTCCGAAGTATTGGAGGCATTCCATACCTGGTGCGGCACAGTTGGTCTGGCGTCGCTCTCGGCCGCCGTCGAGCGGTATATCGCCCTCGGCGCCGTGCGCAAAGACCATTCGGCGTCGCCGCTGGCGGTGTGGATCGCCGCGATCGCTGACAAGCACCACGACGCGGGCCATCTCGACCCGACCACCGGCGCGAAAGTCCGCGAGGTCCTGGCCGGAGTTCGTACCACCCAAGCCCTGGCCGGGCGTGAAATCGACCAGGCGCCACCGGCCGATCACCCGGTCGTGATCGCGGGCGATGACCACCGCCCTCGCCGCCGCGGTGACCTTGCTGGAACAGGTCGCCCCCGCCGCGACATCGCGATGATCCTCACTGGCTTCTCCATGCTCGGCCGACACAGCCAAATCGCCGCTCTCGCAGCGCTATCACGGCACGCCAGTGGTCGAGGACGACCTGTCGCCGTCCTTCATCACCGGGCACGCCGCGATGGTTCATATCTTGTCACCCGGCCGATCGGCAACGGCTCTCAAAGGCGTGTTGGCTGCTCCGCGACCTTCCCGCAGGCGAAGGACGAAGTGGCGTATGACTTGTTCAGTGCGTCGTTCTTCGAGACGAACCCCGATTCGCGAATCATCCTGTTAGCCACTGTCGGCGGTGATCGACGGCTTGGTCGAGTATCGACTGGGCGACGGCGGTGAATGAAGTAGTCACTCGACGACATTTGCCCACCGTTCGACCACATCACTGGAACACACCGCCGATAGCTCCGGCTGCTGATCAAAGGTCAGCTGAACAACGCTGATCTGGGTGCTGTGCTACCCACCGGGCTCACCCCGAATTCTGCAAGATCTCACCCGGGACACGATCGACAACTGTTGCGGTGCAATGTTTGAACCATGAGTGCGGGGTAGTCGACAGAGTGGTGCAGCGTTGCGCCTCCCTGACGTCGACATCGAAGGAAAGACTTCATGAGCACACGCAACACCGTGACGACCCTGCTCGCGCAACTGCGCGTTATCCGCGAGTTGACGGAGACCGAAATCCGAATCGCCGAGACTCGAATCGCACAGGCTCGCACTGAGGCTGTACGCCGTGAGCTGGCTGAGAACGCCCACAACGCCCGCGCTCGCGCGGAAGCCATCGAGGCCGCGATCCGTGAACTGGGCGGCGCGCCGGAGCGGATCGGCCCGTTCATCGGAAGGGCTGCCGCCGCGGTCAAGGCGATCGGCGAACAAGCCCAGCCGTTCGACGAAGCTTTGCTGGGAGACCTCGTCCTCGAACATCAGCTGCTCGACCGCGCCCGCTACGTCAAAGCACTCGCGACCACCGTTCAGAACGCCGATGTAGTAGCAGTGGCGCAGCGGTTGATCACCGCCCATACGGCCACCGTCACATGGTTGACGACCGTACTCGCCGAGGACGCGCTCGGCGGGCCCGCGGCTTTGCGCCGAACACCGATTCAGGCGGTTACGGGGACCGCGGTGAAGCTGATCAATATCCCTGTTACGTGGTCTGCTCGCAGCATCGACCGCGCGTTGGACACATTCCGTGCTGCCCCGCCCGCACTGGGCGAGTTGCTCGCCAGGGGTGCGAACGCGGGCGATGTCGCCGTGAAGACGCTCGCGGCCTCGCGCGATGCTGTTCTCGAAACCACTGAGCAGGTCTCGCGGCGTGAAGGCGCGGATTCCACCGCCGAGGCAACGCATTCACTGCGCACCGCCACCGGCCTTCTCGATCCCAGAGAGCTGCCCATCAGTGGCTATGACGACTTGAATGTCGCCCAGGCGGTGGCAGCGGTCAAGGAACTCGCCGATCCCGCCGCAGTCCGGATGATCCTCGCCTACGAGGAGGCGCACAAGGCGCGCCAGGGTGCTG
>NZ_JBHWZY010000870.1:0-2821 GCF_042727815.1 Nocardia sp. NPDC060220 | reverse complement strand
ATCGAGCACCGCGCGCGCCAGGTCTTCCTTGGAGTCGAAGTGGAAGTACATCGCCCCCTTGGTGGCGCGCGAACCTTCCAGAATGCGGTTGAGCGATGCCGCGGCATATCCGCTCTTCCCGAACTCGACGGCCGCGGACTTGATTATCGCCGCGCGTGTCCGGCGCGCCCGCTCTTGCTGCCGTGCCATGCTCGAAACGCCTCCGAACCTTCTCGACGCCGACGGTCGAATACAGACCGTTGGTGCGAATTGTGGTTTTAATTCAAACTTTCGGTATGAAAGACTCGCGGTGCCTCGCACAGCGGCCCCGCCACCAGTGAGAACCGCCTCCTCCTGCGGTAACGACTACCCCTTTGCCGGGAGTTCGCGCACCCATCGCGATCACCTCGGCCTGCGATCTGCCGGTGAATTCCCGAAACGCCACACCCTGCACCGGAGCCACGGAAAACGCGGTACCGGTGATTGTTTCGAAATTCACCAGGCGATCACCGTACCCGCATTCGCGAGTCGACACGCGGCGATTGGAGTACCCATCCGAACATCCGATCCGGTTATCCAAACCAGCAAACGGAGCGCAACCGGAATGGTTACTTCGGGTACGAATTCCATAGGCGCGCAGCCCGGTTGACCACCGCGCCGGCACCGCCGACGTTCGCCGAACGGTCGCGAGACCGGCGCCCACCTTGGACCTCTCCATCGCTGCTGCACCCCTGCTTGTCGAAAGATGTTGCGATACAACAGTATTCGATGACCATACGCAACTCGTAACGCGAACACCGCTGGGGCACCGGGTGTTTACCGGAAATCGTCGCGCACGTCCACGTCGTTACCGGCCGCCACCAGCGGCGATCAGCCGCCCGCGACTCGACCCGGGGGGACTGTTCGGTCCTTCGGCACAGCGTCCGCTAGACTCCGCTGCGCGCCCCTTTAGCTCAGTTGGTAGAGCTGGTGACTTTTAATCACTAGGTCGTAGGTTCGAGTCCTACAGGGGGCACCACGACTACTACCGTGACCATCGTCACGTGGCGACGCGCCAACCACAGACGCCGCCGAAACCAGGGGTTCGGTGCGCGGATTCACCTACCCTGAGCGCGACCCGGGCTCCCGGGCGCCCACGACCTCAGGCGGAGTGAGATGACTTCCTTCGACGATTTGCTCTCCCAAGTACCCATCGCCCAGATCGCCGACCAGCTCGGCGTCGACCAGGCGACCGCCACCACGGCCGTGCAGGCCGCGCTGCCGACGCTGCTCGGCGGCCTCCAGGCCAACGCCGCCCAGCCACAGGGCGCGGCTTCACTGCTCGGCGCGCTCGACAACCACGGCGGCCTCGTCGACGGCGAAGGCGCGGTGGATCTGCAGCAGGTGGACGTCGGCGACGGCGAGAAGATCGTCGACAACGTCTTCGGTGACGAGAAGAACACCGTCATCAGCGCGCTCGGCGCGGGCGGCGGCACCGGCGGCAACGACCTGATCGGCAAGCTGCTGCCGATTCTCGCCCCGATCGTGCTCGCCTACGTGGCCAAACAGCTCACCGGCGGCGGCGGCGCCGCGGCTCCGGCACCGCAGCAGACGCAGGCCTCCGGCGGCGGTCTCGGTGATCTGCTGGGCGGCCTGCTCGGCGGCAGCAGCAACACCGGCGGGCTCGGCGGCATGATCGGCGACGCCCTGTCGAAGAACGCGGGAGGTGCGCTGGGCAGCGTGCTCGGCGGACTGCTCGGCGGCAAGCGCTGAGATGTTCATCTACCTGTAGTTAACGTCGCGAGGCCCGCAGCGATAGTCCCTATGCTGCGGGCCGAGCACCTAGACTCGTCAGCACGACCATCGGATCTACTGACGAGTTGTGGCGTTGCTCAACATCGTCGGAAAACCGCTCTGTTGCGTTTCGCATCACACCTACGGTGCCGTAAGGTATGGCCGCATCGCGACGTTCGACCGCAAGCACGACAGCGAAGGGTTTTTACATGGCAAGGGATCTGACTCAACTCGAACTGCTCACGGAGTTGGAGCCGGTTGCCGAGGAAAACGTCAACCGGCACATGTCGCTGGCCAAGGAGTGGCACCCCCACGACTATGTCCCGTGGGACGAGGGCCGCAACTTCGCCGCCATGGGCGGCATCGACTGGGATCCTGAGCAGTCCAAGCTCAGCGAGGTCGCCAAGGCGGCCATGATCACCAATCTGCTCACCGAGGACAATCTGCCGTCCTACCACCGTGAGATCGCCGAGAACTTCTCCCAGGACGGCGCCTGGGGCACCTGGGTGGGTCGCTGGACCGCCGAGGAGAACCGGCACGGCATCGTGATGCGCGATTACCTGGTTGTCACCCGCGGCGTGGACCCGGTCGCCCTCGAAGAGGCCCGGATGATCCACATGACCAACGGCTTCGCCTCCCCCACCGAGGTCGACGCGGGCTTCCTGCACTCGGTCGCCTACGTGACCTTCCAGGAACTGGCCACCCGCGTGAGCCACCGCAACACCGGCAAGGTCTGTGACGACCCGATCGCCGACCGCATGCTGCAGCGCGTCGCCGCCGACGAGAACCTGCACATGATCTTCTACCGCAACCTCTGCGGCGCGGCGATGGACCTGAGCCCCGACCAGACCATCGAGGCCATCTCGATGATCGTCGAGAACTTCCAGATGCCCGGCGCGGGCATGCCGAACTTCCGTCGCAACGGCGTGCTGATGGCCAAGCACGGCATCTACGACCTGCGCCAGCACCTCGAAGAGGTCGTGCAGCCGGTGCTCAAGAAGTGGAACGTCTTCGACCGCACCGACTTCACCGCGCGTGGCGAGGCCACCCGTGAGCGGCTGGCAGGCTT
>NZ_JBHWZY010000869.1:0-2822 GCF_042727815.1 Nocardia sp. NPDC060220 | reverse complement strand
CTGTAGTGCAGACTTTTCACGACGAGTTGGGGGGATTTCGCATGACCGATCTCTCGGTGCAAACCGAAGAAGTCGCCGCGTTCGCGGCGACCAATGGCGGGGTGGCGGCACAGGTCGCCGCGGCGGGCAATATCGACCTGGTTGCCAGCGTGTCGGCGGCGACGCCGGTGTTCGGCCTCATCGGCGCCGACTACCTGGCGATGTTCGCGGCCGCGCAAGCGTTGCAGGCCAAGGACATCAACGACCTGTCGGCGAAGTTCAGCTCGCTCTCCGACGCGGCCTTCAAGTCGTCGGTGACCTTCGAGACGACCGATATCGACAATGCCGCCCAACTCGCCCGTCAGGCCGCCGGCCTGTGAAGCCGCTGAGTTCGGACGCGGGCGTCATCGCTCCCGATGCCGCGATGGCCGCCGCCGATGCCGCGACGGCGTCGGTGATGGGTGCGGTACCCCTCGATTCGCAGGCGATCCTGGACGTCCCGCTCATGCAGGTGCCCGAGGATGTGGCGACCGACGAGGAAGCGGTCTTCACCCTCGCGCAGAAGATCACCGACGAAGCCCAGAACGGCAGCATGTCGCCCGCCGGACTGGGTGGGCTCGGCGGCCTCGGCACCGGCGTAGAGCCCCAGGACATCCTGTCCGGCGTCGCGGACGACGCGTCGTCCGCGCTGAGCGGCTTGCAGGGGACGGTCGCTCAGGTCGCCGCGCCCGCGTCGGCCGCCGCGCTGACCGCGTTCGACCAGGCCAAGTCCGCACTCACCGGCACCTCGGGTGCTGGCGCGTCGAGCACCGCCGGCGCGAGCACGTCGGCCGCCGCGACGACCCTGACCGAAGATCCGGTCGCCGCGCTGATGAGCGGCCTGTCGCTGCCCGCACTGCCCGGCATCGACACCCTTTTCCAGCCGTTCCTCGATCTGCTCAGCAGCTTCGGTACCGGCGTTTTCGGCTCGCTGGACCCGACCTCGATCCTGAGCAGTTCCTCGGCGGTCATCGAGCAGGCGATGACTCTGGCCCAAGGCGGCGTGAAGACCGTTCAGCAGGTGTGGGAGGGGCAGTCCGCCGACGCGGCGACCACCGCCAGCCAGCAGGCGCAGACACAGGGGCAGGACACCAGCCAGCGCGGCATCGATATCTCGGCGCTCACCCAGCAGGCCGCTGCCGTCGTCCAGACCGGCAACGCCCAGCTCACCACGATCGCCACCACCTTCGCGGCCCAGGCCACCGCGCTCGCGCCGACGATCATGCTGCCGCCGACCCAGGCCACCCTGATCGGCTTGGCCACTTCGCATCTCGGTGAGGCGGTGTCGGTCGTCAACGTCACCCGTGGGCAGTTGATGGGGTACACCGGCGAGCTCAGCGGCGTCGTCGGGCAGCTGGCCAGCCAGAGCGGCCTGCCCTCGCCCGAGGAAGTTCTCTCCGCGGCTTCGGAGAACATCGGCGAACCGCTGCTCACCCAGGCGGAGGAGGCTCTGACCGGCGGCGGCGATTCGTCTACCACCGCCGCGAGCACCACCGCGGGTACCACTACACCCGGCTCGACTTCACCGTCGAGTGTCGGTACCGGTGGCAGCGGCGGTGGATCCGGCGCCTCGCTCGGCGCGCTCGGTACCGCGCGCGGCGGCGCCGGCGGCTCGGCGGGCAGCACCGGCGGCACCCCGAGCTCGGGCACTCCGAAGTCCACCGCGGCCGTGCCGGGTGCGGCGGTTCCGGCGTCGGGCCGGCCGATCAGCACGGTGATGGGCTCCGGCACCACCACGGCCGCCGGTACCAGCGGTACCTCCGGCATGATGGGCGGTGGTGGCGCGGGAGCGGGTGCGGGCCGTGGCAACAACGAGGAAGAACACGGTCGTACCGTGCAGCCCTACCAGAGCCGCACCGGCAACGACGATCTCACCGGTCCGCTGGGCGAATCCACGCCCGACGTGATCGGTGCCGTCCACGAGGACGAACGCGAAGCGGACGCGACCGCGGATCGGTTCTGACCGGCAAGGGGCTCGCCGGTGAAAACCGGCGAGCCCCTTACGGTTCGGTGTCGAACGATCAGCTCTTGAAGGCGTCGACCAGCTTCTTGTAGAGGTCGGTGAAGCGCTTGCGCGCGGCCTTCTGCTCCGGGTTGAGGCCATCGGACGCATCGGGGGAGTAGATCACCAGGTGCGCTTCGTCGGCCGGGTCGTCGGGCATCAGGTCGATGATCTGGGTGCCGCGGTTGTCGCCCGCCGGCATCCCGAAGTCGGTGTCCTTCAGCGCGTTGATCTCCTCGCGCGCGGCCTCGATCACGTCGGCGGCAACCTTTCCGGTCACCTGCTTGGGTGCGGTCTCGGGTTTACGGTCCTTGCTCACCGCGTCGGGCATGTGCACGGCCTTGCCGTCGGCGAACACCTGCAGGACCGGACGCAGGTCGGTGCGCTGCGACCAGCCGTCGGGGATCGTGGTCAGGCTCACCAACGGTAGTGGCGCCGGATCGGCATGGGCGAGTGCGCTCGCGCCGCTCAGGGCGAGAGCGCAGACGAGCAGTCCGGTCATGGTCGGGCGCATGGGTTCCCCTCGATCGAAAGACAGTGCGTGGGTATCGCGTTCGAGGCGTCAGCGTATCCCGGGCGGGTTGTCGAGGTCACGCGCGGAATAGGTGTCGCACGCCTGCACCGACCCGGTCCGGTAGCCGGTGAGGAACCACTTCTGCCGCTGTTCGGAGGATCCGTGGGTCCACGACTCGGGATTGACACCCCGACCGGCCGAGCGCTGGATACGGTCGTCGCCCACGGCATTGGCGGCCGACAGCGCATCGCGAATGTCATTGTCGGACAGGGGCTTCAGGAAGGGTTG
>NZ_JBHWZY010000868.1:0-2837 GCF_042727815.1 Nocardia sp. NPDC060220 | reverse complement strand
GGCGCACCTGCTCGACAGCCTCGCCGCGCACCCCGACATCGGGGCGTTCCTGGCCGAGAACGTACTCGGCGCACTGGATCCGGACACCCTCGAATTCCTCATGACGACCTCGATCTGCGAGCGGATCTGCGGCGGACTGGCCACCGCCCTGACCGGCCGCACCGACGCCGCCGACCTCCTCGCCGATCTCGCCGACCGCGGTTTGTTCCTGCTGCCCACCGGCCCCGACCACCACTGGTACCGCTACCACCAGTTGTTCGCTGGTTATCTGTGCCGCAGGCTCGCCCAGGACCGCCCGGGCGAGATCGCGGGTCTGCGGCTGCGAGCCGCCGACTGGTTCGCGCACCATCACCTGCTCAACGACGCCGTCGACCAAGCGCTGGCCGCGCAGAACCCCGAACGCGCGGCCGATCTCGTCGAACAGGGCGCGGGTTACCTGCTGGAGCTGTCGAAAATGGTGATGCTGCAGGGCATTCTGGCAAAACTACCCGCCAGGGTGTGCCGGGCGAGGCCCCGTATCCAGCTGTTCGGCGTCTGGGTCAACCTGGTGCTGCGCAGACCCGCGGCCACCGCGTCCTCCCTCGCCCGCTTCGAGACCGCGCTGGCCGCGGCCCCACCCGCCGAGCCCGAGCGCACCGATCTGCGCGCGGAAGCGGACGTGGCGATCAGCGTCCGGGAGATGTTCGGTGACCGCGTATCCGAGCTCGACGGTCTGATCGGTGACGCGCTGGCCCGGCCCGACGACTTCTCCCCGCGGATCCCCGGAGTGGCGGCCAATATCGCCAGCTTCGCGGCGATCCAGCGCTTCGACTTCGCCGAGGCGCGCCGGTGGCAGCTCTGGGCAGCGCCGTATCACGAGGCGACCGGCCCGTTCCTGTCGGTGTACGGGCGCTGTTTCGCGGGTGTGGCCGCCCGCGAACAGCTCGACATCATCGGCGCCGACGACCTGTTCACGACCGCGCTCGACACCGCACGCACGACCATGGGCGCCGCCGCCCACGCGACTCGCCTCGCGTGTGCTTTGCTGGGCGAATTACGTTATGAGACCGATGATTTCGATATCGCGGCGGATCTACTGGAGCAGAGCAGAGAACTGTCCGCCGAAGGCGGCGGCGGGGTGGACATCATGCTCGCCACCTACGCGACCGGTGCGCGGGTGCGAGCCCTGCGCGGCGACCGGGACGGCGCGCTGGAACTCCTCGACGAGGGCATGTCCCACGCCGAACTCTTGGATCTGCCGCGCCTGGCCGCCCGGGTCCGCAACGAGCGGGTGCGTCTCGGCGTCGAACTCGATCCCACCGTGGCGGCGGCACTGACGAGCGCGCGCACGATCCGGCGTGACAACGGAACCGCCACTACCATCGATGAATTCGATGAGGACTCCGCGATCCGCGTGTTGCTGGCGACGGGTCGGCCCCGGTCGGCGATCGAGCGCGCCGAGAACTTGGTCGCCGGGATAGATGTGCAGCGCAGGCCGCTGGCCGCGCTGCGTGCCGGGTTCCTGCTCGGCAGCGCCCTGCGCCGGGCCGACCGCGCGAGCGATGCCGATCGCATCCTCACACCGCTGATCCGCCGATGCGATCACCTCGGCCTGGTCCGCCTGCCAGCCGACGCGATGGCGACCTAGAGTTTGCCCTGCGGCCCGGTTCAGGATCGATTTCTTTGCGCGACAAGTCGACTCGGTAAACCATGACCGGTAGTGCGGGTGGAGATCCGGGATGGGTCGGTGCCGGATGTTGCCGGCCCGCCATCGCAGCAGTCCGGTATCGGCGCAGATCAGGCCGCGGGCGCGGGTTTCGCGCTGCACGAATGTCAGCGGTGTGGTCGTTTCTCGGCGGCATCGAGTGCGGGGGCGAGTGGTGCGAGTCCGGCGCGGAGCAGCTCCGGTAACGCACCGGATGGCACGACGAGTCCGCTGCTCACAGGGGCCGGTTGGAGCCATCGTTCGAGGGTGACGCGAACCGCGGCGGTCACGCTGGCCGCGAGCACGCGGGCGGTGTGCGGGTCGATGTCGCCGAGGCGGGCAGCGATCGCGTCGGCGAGAGGATGTTCCATCGCGGTGGAGGTATGGACGAAGGCGTCACGCAGCGCGGGATGGCCGGCGATCAGGAGCAGCGCGTCACGACCGGATTCGTCCTGAGCGGTGTACTGATCCACGATCGCGTCGATGACGGCGTCGGCGAGCCGGGCGGCGGGCCGAGCTGCCACTGCCGCCGCGACCCGTGTTTCCCGTTCCGTGGTGATGGCAGCGACGATCGCCTGTTCTCGACTGGAGAAGTAGTTGTTGTAGGTCCTGGGTGAGACGCCGGCGGCCTCGGCGATGTCGTCCACGCGCACGTTGTCCGGCCCGCGCTCGAGCGCCAGCCGAAGTGCCGCCTCGCACAGCGCCTCCCGGGTGGCCCGCTTCTTCTGCTCGCGCAACCCTGCCCGTCGTGTCGTCACCGCTTCAGTATTCCATCTACTTTGCGCGCACGCAAAATTGCGTGCACGCACTTTTGTCCTCTAGTCTGGCCTCCTCATCCCCGACCGACAGGAACCAGGCCGATGAGAGGCAGGGGCAACGGCGGCACGATCTCCCGTGCGCGCGTCGACCTGGACGAAGTCGAGCGCGAGCTGCGCGTCTTTCCATCCCGATGAAGGAGAAATCACCGATGACCGTCGATGTTGTGATCAGCGGAGCCGGCCCGAACGGGCTGATGCTGGCCTGCGAGCTGAGCCTGGCCGGGATCCGGCCGATCGTGCTGGAGCGACTGCCCGAACCGAGCGAGGAACCGAAAGCCAACGGACTGCTCGGCCAGGTCGTGCAACTGGTCGACCGGCGGGGTCTGTACGAGCGC
>NZ_JBHWZY010000867.1:0-2839 GCF_042727815.1 Nocardia sp. NPDC060220 | reverse complement strand
CCGATGGTCAGTGGTTGATCAGTAGCGGTCGACGGTCGGCGGTGCGGGCACCGCGATACCGGTACCCGCGAAGTTCTTCTCCTGCGAGGCCTTCCACGAACCGTCATCGATCATCGCCTGGATGGCGTCGTTGACCTTGCCGCGCAGCTCCGAATCGCCCTTCTTCAGGCCGATGCCGTACTTCTCGGTGGTGAAGGGCTTGTTCACCAGCTTGAAGGTGCCCGGCGACTGCGCGGCGTAACCGGCCAGGATGACGTTGTCGGTGGTGACCGCGTCGATCGCGCCGCTACGCATCGCCTCGATGCACAGCGAGTAGGTGTCGTAGGTCTGCAGCTGCGCCTGCGGGTAGTTCTTCTCGATGTTCTGGGCCGGGGTGGAGCCCTTCACCGAGCAGACCTTCTTGCCCGAGAGGGAATCGGGGCCGGTGATGTCGGTGTTGGCGGCCGGGACGAGCAGGTCCTGGCCCGCGATGTAGTAGGGGCCGCCGAAATCGACCTTCTCCTTGCGCTTGTCGTTGATCGAGTAGGTGGCCACGACGAGGTCGACCTGACCGTTCTCGATCAGCGTCTCGCGCTGCGCCGACGGCGATTCCTTGAAGGTGAGGTTCTCCGGCTTCACGCCGAGCTTGTCGGCGACGTACTTGGCGACGTCGACGTCGAAGCCGCTGTAGGTGCCGTCGGTATTGCGCAGGCCCAGACCCGGCTGGTCGAACTTGATGCCGATGGTCAGCTTGCCGTCCTTGGCGTTGTCCAGCGCCGACTTGTTGTCACCGCCACCACAGGCCGCGGTGACGGTGGCTGCCAATACCAGTGCCGCTGCGCCGATTCCGACGCGCATCGCACGATTGATCCTCATGGGTTTCCTTCTCCTTGTGACAATGGTGCTGCGAGTCAGTGACTGAGAATTTTGCCGAGGAAGTCCCTGGCGCGTTCGGATTTCGGTGCGGTGAAGAACGTTTCGGGCGCGGCGTCTTCGACGATCTCGCCGTCGGCCATGAACAGCACGCGGTCGCCCGCACGGCGGGCGAAGCCCATCTCGTGGGTGACCACGAGCATGGTCATGCCTTCCTTGGCCAGCGCCACCATCACGTCGAGCACCTCGTTGACCATCTCGGGGTCCAGCGCCGAGGTCGGCTCGTCGAACAACATGACCTTGGGATCCATGGCCAGTGAGCGGGCGATCGCCACGCGCTGCTGCTGGCCGCCCGAGAGCTGGGCCGGGTACTTGTCGGCCTGGTTGGCGATGCCGACCCGCTCGAGCAGGGCGAGGGCGTGCTTGCGCGCCTCGTCCTTCTTCTTCCCGCGGACCTTCGTCGGCGCCAGCATCACGTTCTCGAGGATGGTCTTG
Source organism: Nocardia sp. NPDC060220 (assembly GCF_042727815.1). Classification (NCBI taxonomy): domain Bacteria; kingdom Bacillati; phylum Actinomycetota; class Actinomycetes; order Mycobacteriales; family Nocardiaceae; genus Nocardia; species Nocardia sp. NPDC060220. Next base: position 1,492 of record NZ_JBHWZY010000867.1, on the reverse strand, counting down.
TGCGCGAACAGGTTGAACGACTGGAACACCATGCCCACCTCGGCGCGCAGCGCGGCGAGAGCCTTGCCCTCGTCGGGCAGTGCGACGCCGTCGATGGCGATGTCACCGGAGTCGATCGGTTCGAGGCGATTGATCGTGCGGCACAGGGTGGATTTCCCCGAACCCGACGGGCCCAGGACGATCACGACCTGCCCACGGGGCACTTCGAGGTGGATATCGCGCAGGACATGGAGCTCACCGAAGTGTTTGTCCACGTTGCGCATCGAGATCATCGGCGGAGCAGCGGTGGTGGCTGCGGCGTCGGCGTTCCCGTTCGCGGGTGCGGCGTCGTCGGTCATGGTCAGAAACCTTATGTCCATTCTGGAGAATTGCCCGGCTTTCGAAGACATGCCGTGACGGCACGCCGAAACGACACCTGCTGGTAACCCGGCGGCTGCCCGTTACCTTTGCGTATTATCGCGCGAACGCAACCGTGACGCGCATCACACTCAGGGCTGCCCGTACCCTGGACAGGTGGATTCGACGGTTCAGGACGCGACTGAGGGCGCGACGCAGCACAGCTCTGTGGCGCAGCGCAGCTATGAGGTTCGCACATTCGGCTGCCAGATGAACGTGCACGACTCCGAACGCCTGTCCGGGCTGCTCGAGGACGCGGGCTATGTCAAGGCCGCCACCGGAGAGACGCCCGATCTGATGGTGTTCAACACCTGCGCGGTGCGCGAGAACGCCGACAACAAGCTCTACGGCACGCTCGGTCAGCTGGTCCCGGTCAAGCAGGGGCGCCCCGGCATGCAGATCGCCGTCGGCGGCTGCCTGGCGCAGAAGGATCGCGAGACCGTGGTGCGCAAGGCGCCGTGGGTCGACGTGGTGTTCGGCACCCACAACATCGGTTCGCTGCCGGTGCTGCTCGAGCGGGCCCGGCACAACGAGCAGGCGCAGGTGGAGATCCTCGAATCGCTCGAGGCTTTCCCGTCGACGCTGCCCGCCAAGCGGGAGTCGGCGTACGCGGGCTGGGTGTCGATCTCGGTGGGCTGCAACAACACCTGCACGTTCTGCATCGTGCCCGCACTGCGTGGCAAGGAAGTGGATCGCCGTCCCGGAGACGTGCTCGCCGAGGTGCAGGCGCTGGTCGACCAGGGCGTGCTGGAAGTGACCCTGCTCGGACAGAACGTCAACTCCTACGGCGTGAACTTCGTCGATCCCGAGCAGCCGCGCGACCGTGGCGCGTTCGCGCAGCTGCTGCGCGCGACCGGACAGATCGAGGGCCTCGAACGCGTGCGGTTCACCTCCCCGCATCCCGCGGAGTTCACAGACGATGTGATCGAGGCGATGGCGGCTACCCCGAACGTCTGCCCGCAGCTGCACATGCCGCTGCAATCGGGTTCGGATCGGGTGCTGAAAGCGATGCGCCGTTCCTACCGCAAGGAGCGTTTCCTCGGCATCATCGACAAGGTGCGCGCCGCGATGCCGCACGCGTCGATCACCACCGACA
>NZ_JBHWZY010000866.1:0-2844 GCF_042727815.1 Nocardia sp. NPDC060220 | reverse complement strand
CCGCCGGTGATGAATCGTTTGACACCTTCGAGATGCCAGCTGCCGTCGCCCTGCCGGACCGCGGTGGTGCGGCACGCACCCACATCCGAACCGGCGTCCGATTCGGTCATCACCATGGTCCCGCCCCATTCACGCGTGGCAGCGATCTGGGCCCACCGCTGCTGGGCAGCATTGCCGAGGTCGTGCAGGATCTCGGCGTTCTGCGGCCCGCTGGTGTACACGAACGCCGCCGGCTGGGCCCCGAGGGACAGTTCCCAGATCGCCCATTTGACCACCGACGGTGCCACCGTGCCACCGACTTCTTCTTTCAGCCCGACTTTGTGCCAGCCCGCCTTCTGCCAGGCCAGTGTCGATCGGATGAACGACTCGGGCAGCGAGACCGCGTGCGTGGCCGCGTCGAACGTCGGCGGATTGCGGTCCGCGTCGGCGAACGACTCCGCGAGCGGACCTTCGGCCAGCCGCGCCGATTCGGCCAGCATCGCACGGATCGTGGGGGCATCCAGGTCGCCGAACTCGCCGGAGTCGAGAACGCCGTCGATCGCGAGCACCTCGAACAGGTTGAATTCGAGGTCACGAACATTGCTTTTGTAGTGGCCCACCTGGATGCCTCCGTATCCTGTGTCACGAGCGATCTAACGCTCCGGGTCGCTCGGCTCGGCTTCGGATCGCGAGCAGCCGTGCCGCCCTGAATTCGGTTGCGCCGCATCGCCTTCGTCGGGCGCCGGCGGGTCGATGCCGACCCGCCGACTCTGGTTGCCGAGGAAGGACCAGATGAACGCGGAAATGATCACCGCGTAGTCCTACTCGTAGATCTCACCCTTTTCCGCCTTCTCCACCAACGACTTCGGCGGCAGAAAGTGGTCACCGTAGCGTTCGGCCAGTTCTCGGGCCCGCGCCACGAAACCCGGTACACCGCCGTCGAATTGATTGATGTACTGGATGACCCCGCCGGTCCAGGCGGGGAAGCCGATCCCGAGCAGCGAGCCGATGTTGGCGTCCGCCACGGAGTTCAGCACTCCCTCGTCGAGACACTTGACAGTCTCGAGTGCCTCGGCGAACAGCATGCGGTCGCGCAGGTCCTCGAGCGGGATCTGGGTGCTACCACTGTCGAACGCCGCACGCAGGCCGGGCCAGATACGGGTGCGTTTACCGTCGACATACTCGTAGAAGCCGGCACCGGTGGAACGGCCCGAGCGGCCGAACTCGTCGATCATGCGGTCGATGACAGCTTCGGAACTGTGCGGCGTCCACTGTCCACCCGCGGCCTCGACCGCGGCACGGGTCTCCTGGCGGACCTTGCGCGGCAGCGTCAAGGTCAGCTCGTCCATCAACTGCAGCGGCGGAGCCGGATAACCGGCCTGCGCGCCTGCCTGTTCGATCGACGCGGGCTCGATACCTTCGCCGACGGCCGCCATCGCCTCGTTGACGAACGTGCCGATCACGCGCGAGGTGAAGAAGCCACGACTGTCGTTGACCACGATCGGTGTCTTCCCGATCCGCAAGACGTAGTCGAAGGCCTTCGCGAGGGTCGCGTCGGATGTCTTCTCGCCGCGGATGATCTCCACGAGTGACATCTTGTCCACCGGTGAGAAGAAGTGGATGCCGATGAAGTCTTCCGGCCGCTGCACACCCTCGGCGAGATCAGTGATCGGCAGCGTGGAGGTGTTCGAACCCAGAACGGCATCCGGGTCGACGATGTTCTCGATCTCGCCGAACACCTTGTGCTTGAGTTCCGGACTTTCGAAAACGGCCTCGATCACGAAGTCCACGCCGGCGAGGTCCCCCGGGTCGGCCGTCGGCTCGATCCGCGCGAGCACCGCGTCCGACGTCTCCTGTGTTGTCTTGCTCCGGGCAAGCGCCTTGTGCTCGAGCCTGACCGCATAGCCCTTGCCCCGTTCGGCCTTCTCCTTGGACACATCTTTGAGCACCACGTCGATGCCTGCCTTCGCCGTCACATAGGCGATGGCCGCGCCCATCATCCCGGCACCGAGTACACCGACCTTGCGCGCGGTGTACTTCTCGATGCCATCGGGACGTGAACCGCCCGCAGCGATCCGCCGCAGATCGAAATAGAACGCCTTGGTCATGTTCTTCGCGACCTGACCGATCACGATGCTGACGAAGTAGCGGGTCTCGATCAGCGCCGCGGTGTCGAAGTCCACCTGCGCGCCCTCGATCGCGGCGGCCAGGATCGCCCGCGGAGCGGGCATCGGCGCACCCTTGACCTGTTTGCGCAGGTTGCCTGCGAACGCCTGCAAGTTCGCCGCGAAGGCCGGGTCCGCAGGCGAGCCACCGGGCATCCAGTAGCCTTCGGCGTCCCAGGGCTGGACGGCACCGGGGTTGGCTTCGATCCACGCCTTGGCCTTCGGCAGCAGTTCGTCCACCGAGGACACCAACTCGTCGACGAGTCCGAGGTCTTTGGCCCGGCCGGGGCCGTGTCGCTGACCGTGCAGCAGAACGTTGCCGAGTGCGCTCTGGACTCCGAGCAGCCGCGTGGTGCGGACGACTCCGCCCGCACCGGGCATCAGACCGAAGGTGACCTCGGGCAATCCTATGACGACATCATCGATGTCCGCCGCGATGCGGTGATGCGTCGCGAGCGCGATCTCGAGGCCGCCGCCCAGCGCGAGACCGTTGATAGCCGCCACGACCGGTTTGCCCAGTGTCTCGAGGCGGCGCAGCCGTGCGTTCATGGCGGTGGTGGATTCGGTGACGTGCTCGGTGTGCTCCGGTGTGGCCCGGATCAGGTCCCGCAGATCGCCACCTGCGAAGAACGAGCGCTTCGCCGAGGTGATCACCACGCCGGTGATCGATTCCCGCTCGGCTTCCAGCCGGTCCACGACC
>NZ_JBHWZY010000865.1:0-2846 GCF_042727815.1 Nocardia sp. NPDC060220 | reverse complement strand
AGCCTTGGTGACCGCAGTGGGCTCGTCGAATTCGACGAGCCCACGGGCGGCCGGAGATACTGCGAATATGCCGACCGAACCGAAAATCGACAAGGCCCCTGACGGGGGTCGTACCGGCCGCCTGAACGCCGAGACGATCTTCCGGTGGACGGCCACCGCGGCCGGCGCGACGATTGTCGCGGCCATCGCGTTGATCGCGCTGTTCCTGCTGATCCGCGCGGTCCCCTCGATCAGGGCTGACGAGGTCAACTTCTTCACCAGTACCGAATTCTCGACCGGTGACGCGAACAACCTGCGCTTCGGTATCCGCGACCTGTTCATGGTCACGGTGCTGAGCTCGGTGTTCGCGCTCATCGTCGCGGTGCCGATCGGTGTCGGTATCGCGCTGTTCCTGACGCACTACGCGCCGTCGCGGCTGGGTAAGCCACTCACAATGCTGGTCGACCTGCTCGCCGCGGTGCCGTCCATCGTGTTCGGTCTGTGGGGCTTCCTGGTGCTGGCACCCAAGATCGTGCCGGTGCAGGAATTCCTGAACGAGAACCTCGGCTGGTTCTTCCTGTTCTCCCACACCGAAGGTGGAATCTCGATCAGCGGCGGTGGCACGATCTTCACCGCCGGTGTCGTGCTCGCTGTCATGATCCTGCCGATCATCACCTCGGTGTCCCGTGAAGTGTTCTCGCTGACTCCGCGTGCACACATCGAGGCAGCGCAGGCGCTCGGCGCGACCAAGTGGGAAGTCGTTCGCATGACTGTCCTGCCGTACGGCCGCAGCGGTGTGATCGCCGGTTCGATGCTCGGCCTCGGTCGTGCACTGGGTGAGACGATCGCCGTCCTCGTTGTGCTGCGGACGGCTTCGGTGCCCGGCACCTGGTCGCTGTTCGACGGCGGCTACACCTTCGCCTCCAAGATCGCGTCGGCTGCTTCGGAATTCAGCGCCCCGCTGCCGACCGGCGCCTATATCGCCGCAGGCTTCGTCCTCTTCGCGCTGACCTTCGTCGTCAACGCGCTGGCCCGCCTGGCCTCCGGTGGAAAGGTGAACGGCTGATGACCACCACAACGACTCTCGACAAGCCGGTAAAGGCTCGGACCTTTCGTGAGGTCAGTACCGCCCGGCGGATCAAGAACAACGTCGCCACCGGCCTGGTCACGCTGTGCTTCGTCATTGCGCTGATCCCGCTGGTGTGGGTGCTCGGCCTGGTGGTCACCAAGGGCATCACCGCGATCGCGTCCGCTGACTGGTGGACGAACTCGCAGAAGGGCATCCTGCCGGATCAGACCGGCGGCGGCGTCTACCACGCGATCTACGGCACGATTGTGCAGTCGCTGGTCGCCTCTGTCATCGCGGTGCCGCTGGGCATCATGGCCGCGGTGTACCTCGTCGAATACGGTCGCGGTCGGCTCGCCAGGGTGACGACGTTCATGGTCGACATCCTGGCCGGTGTGCCTTCGATCGTTGCCGCGCTGTTCATCTTCGCGCTCTGGATAGCCACCTTCGGCATGCCGCAGAGCTCCTTCGCCGTCTCGCTGGCGCTGGTACTGCTGATGCTGCCGGTGGTGGTGCGCAGCACCGAGGAAATGTTGAAGCTGGTGCCCGACGAGCTGCGTGAGGCTTCCTACGCGCTCGGTGTGCCGAAGTGGAAGACGATCCTGCGGATCGTCGTCCCCACCGCGGCGCCCGGCATGATCTCCGGCATCCTGCTCGCCGTGGCCCGCGTAATGGGTGAGACCGCGCCGGTGCTCGTGCTGGTCGGCTACAGCAAGTCGATCAACCAGAACATCTTCGACGGCAACATGGCCTCGCTGCCGCTGTTGATCTACCAAGAGCTGGCCAACCCGGAGGCTGCCGGCCGCGAACGTGTCTGGGGTGCGGCGTTCACGCTGATCCTCATGATCGCACTGCTGTACCTGGCTGCCGCCGGCGTCAACAAGCTGCTCACCCGGAACCGATAGAAGCGAACGGAATACTCAGATGGCCAAGCGGATCGACGTCAAAGATCTCAACATCTATTACGGCAGCTTCCACGCCGTGGCGAATGTGGAACTGACCGTGCTGCCGCGCAGCGTCACCGCCTTCATCGGTCCCTCCGGCTGTGGCAAGTCCACCGTGCTGCGCTCGCTCAACCGCATGCACGAGGTGACCCCGAACGCCCGCGTCGAAGGTGCCGTGCTGCTCGACGGCGAGGACATCTACAGCTCCTCGATCGACCCGGTCGGCGTGCGGCGCACCATCGGCATGGTGTTCCAGCGCCCGAACCCGTTCCCCACCATGTCGATTCGCGACAACGTGGTGGCCGGGCTCAAGCTGCAGGGCGTGCGCAACAAGAAGGAGCTCGACGAGGTCGCCGAGCGCTCGCTCAAGGGCGCCAACCTCTGGAACGAGGTCAAGGACCGGCTCGACAAGCCCGGCGGCAGCCTCTCCGGTGGTCAGCAGCAGCGTCTGTGCATCGCCCGCGCCATCGCGGTCTCGCCCGACGTCCTGCTGATGGACGAGCCGTGTTCGGCCCTCGACCCGATCTCCACCCTGGCGATCGAGGACCTGATCACCGAACTCAAGAAAGAGTTCACGATCGTCATCGTCACCCACAACATGCAGCAGGCCGCCCGGGTGAGCGACCAGACCGGTTTCTTCAACCTCGAGGCCCAGGGCAAGCCCGGTCGCCTGATCGAGATCGACGACACCGAGAAGATCTTCTCCAATCCCACCCAGCGCGCCACGGAGGACTACATCTCCGGCCGCTTCGGTTAAATCACACCGGAAAAGCCCCCGCACTCCTTCCGGAAGGAGTGCGGGGGCCGGGCTCTTATAAAAATAACCGAGCCCACGAGACAAGTAACGATCTCGTTTT
>NZ_JBHWZY010000864.1:0-2851 GCF_042727815.1 Nocardia sp. NPDC060220 | reverse complement strand
ATGTCGTCGATCTGCGTCGGGTCGAGCGAAGGCACCTTGGCCAGCGCGGCACGAATCATCTGCGTGGTCAGGTCGTCCGGGCGCATTCCCGCCAGTGACCCCTTGACGGCACGGCCGATGGGGGAACGGGCGGTGCTGACGATGACGGCCTCGGGCATGAGGACTCCTTTTCGCGTTGTTCGACGTGAACGGCTGTTTACATGCCGGTCATTCTCGAATCTACGTCTCCAGCTGCGCGACGGGAAGAGCAGGGCGGTCGCGCACCTGGGCGATCAGCACGGGAAGCAGCTGCGCGGCGGCCAATTCGTAGCCTGCCGCGGACGGGTGGAATCCGTCGGTGGCGAAGAGGATTTCGGGCGCGGCGCGGAACTCCGAGGCGACCAGCGGTGAGCCCATCGGCACCGCGATGCCGCCCGCGATGGTGGTCGCGACCGTCTGCGCCTTGGCCAGCCGCACACTCCAGTTCGCGACGATCGTGCGCAGCGGCTGCTGGATCGCGGTGACGGTGCCGAGGTTCGGGCAGGTGCCGACCACCACCAGCGCGTCCGCTTCGCGCAGTCGCGACACCGCCGCCGCGAGTCTGCGCGCCGAGGCCCGGATGGAGTGCTTCTTGGTGATGTCGTTGGCGCCGACCAGGATCACCGCCGCGTCCGGCGGCGGCCCCGCCACGAACATCGCGTCGACCTGTCCGGCCAAGCCCTTCGAGGTGGCGCCGGAGATGGCCTTGGTGCTCAACCGGATGCGCAGGCCGGTGGCCTCGGCCAACCCGCGGGCCAACCGCACCCCCGGCACATCGGCGGCGCCGAGACAGCCGAGCCCGGCCGCGGTGGAGTCGCCGAAGATCATCAGGTGCAGGTCGACCGGCGTCGTCTTACGCCACGGCTCCGGCAGGCTCGCGCCCGGTGCGTACACGCCATCCGCCTCGGGCGGCTTGGAGGTATCGCGGCCGATCACCGCGCGCGCCGCACCCGCCTGCGTCATCAGCAATCGATACGTCGCCCAGGAGACAGTTCCGGCGCTCGATCCGGCGAGCACCGTCGTCGCTCCGGTCACGGCCGCCGTCCGCCAGCTGATTCGAGGTGCGCTCACATTCGAAAATTCTACGACGGAGATCGCGAGGAACGGAGATGTCGGCCACTTGCGGCCTGGTGGGCGCCCCTCCGCTCGGCGTCGAGCGCAAGTGCTCGGCTACCCTCGGCACCATGCGCATCGCGGATCATGTCGTCGATCTCATCGGCAACACCCCCCTTGTTCGGCTGAACTCGGTGGTCGGCCCCAACGCGGGCCTGGTGGCCGCGAAGGTCGAATACCTGAACCCGGGCGGCAGCTCCAAGGACCGGATCGCGGTCAAGATGATCGACGCCGCCGAGCAGGACGGACTGCTGAAGCCGGGCGGCACGATCGTCGAGCCGACCTCGGGAAATACCGGTGTCGGCCTGGCGCTGGTCGCCCAGCAGCGCGGGTACAAGTGCGTGTTCGTGTGCCCGGACAAGGTCAGCGAGGACAAGCGCAACGTGTTGCGTGCCTACGGCGCCGAGGTCGTGGTCTGCCCGACCGCCGTGCCGCCGGAGCACCCCGACAGCTACTACAACGTCTCCGATCGCCTGGTCAGGGAGATCGAGGGCGCCTGGAAGCCCAACCAGTACTCGAACCCGGGCGGCCCCGACAGCCACTACGAGACCACCGGTCCCGAGATCTGGGCCGACACCGAAGGCAAGGTCACCCACTTCGTCGCGGGCGTCGGCACCGGCGGCACCATCTCCGGCACCGGCCGCTATCTCAAGGAAGTGTCCGGCGGCAAGGTCAAGATCATCGGCGCCGATCCGGAGGGCTCGGTGTACTCCGGCGGCACCGGGCGCCCCTACCTGGTCGAGGGTGTCGGCGAGGACTTCTGGCCCACCGCCTACGACGCGTCGATCCCCGACGAGATCATCGCCGTCTCCGACGCGGACTCCTTCGAGATGACCCGGCGCCTGGCACGCGAGGAAGGTCTGCTGGTCGGTGGTTCCTGCGGCATGGCCGTGGTCGCCGCGATCGAGGTCGCCCGCCGTGATCCCGACGCCGTGGTGGTCGTGCTGCTGCCCGACGGTGGCCGCGGCTACCTGTCGAAGATCTTCAACGACAAGTGGATGAGCTCCTACGGCTTCCTCCAGACTCCGCTGGAAGCCGGCCCGGAACCGCTGGTCGGCGACGTGCTGCGCGGCAAGTCCGGCGCTCTGCCCGACCTGGTGCACACCCACCCGTCGGAAACCCTGCGCGACGCCATCGAGATCCTGCGCGAATACGGCGTCTCCCAGATGCCCGTCGTCGGCGCCGAGCCGCCGGTCATGGCCGGTGAGGTCGCGGGCAGCGTCACCGAACGCGACCTGCTCTCGGCGGTGTTCGAAGGCCGCGCCAATCTCACCGACTCCGTTGCCCAGCACATGAGCCCGTCGTTCCCGCTGATCGGCTCGGGCGAGCCCCTCTCGACCGCCACCAAGGCACTGTCGGATTCCGACGCGCTGATGGTCGTCGAAGACGGTAAGCCCGTCGGCGTCATCACCCGCCACGATCTACTCGGTTTCCTGAGCACCGGCAGCATCTGAGGTTCGGCGCACGGTGGGTGCGGTGCGGATATCGGGAGCGAGTCCCTTCTTCGCCGCGGCGGTCCGGATCGCGTCCACCACCAGCAGCAGCGCGGCCCGGCCCGCCGAGTTGGTGCGGTAGGCCAGCGACACCGTGCGGGTGAGGGCGTCGCCGAGCGGCACGATATCCACCCCGGGCGGGCGCAACGCCAGACCCAGATCCGACACCAGCGTCACACCGAGACCGGCCGCGACCATCGCCATCGAGGTCGCCTGCTCTTCCAGCT
>NZ_JBHWZY010000863.1:0-2851 GCF_042727815.1 Nocardia sp. NPDC060220 | reverse complement strand
GTCATCGCGGCAACGGGGCTGCCGGTGGCGATGACGGTGCGCAGGTGGTCGGCGAATTCCAGGGTGGCGGTGAAATCCGTTCCGGAACAAGACCATTCGCGCAAGGCGATGGATCCGTCGGCGCGGGTGTACCGGTCGAGGAAGGCGGCGGGGTCGAGGTCGGTGAGCTCGGCGCGCAGGCCCTTGGGGGCAGCGGCGAACAGGGCATGGTCCAGTGTCAGCGTCATTGCAGGTGAGGTCTTCCCGAAGATGTCTTCGTTGGCAGGTGGGACCAGCAGAACGATGAAAAGCAGCCCGCAGCGTAGGGGCTGGTCCGAATCAGACCCCGCTACGGCGGGTTACTACGAGAAGAATTCGCCGTGAGGCTGCCTGCGCGGTCTGCGCAGCAGCGACCGCGAGGTCGCGGTCAGCGACTAGCAGCGCGGCACAGCGGGCGGGATTCGGCACGCAGTCGAGAATAGGGCGATCGTCGCGAAACCGCAACCTGGTTCACTGCCCGGAGTGTCTACCGGTGAGTACCATCACCGCAGCTCAGGATCGGTAACGTCGGCCCCGGCGACGGCGATGGGTACCGGATCGAGTTCGAACAGCGGCCGAGCACGCTGATGCACCGGGAGGACCCTTCGGAGGGTGCCCCGCCGCGGGATCGGGTGGATCTGGCGGGCGGGTCGGCGCGGCTCGTCGCCCGCGAGCGCTGAATCCGGTCAGCGCCGCGACGCTGCACCGGTCAGGGGTTCCACCGAGGCGAGGGCGCGGGCCGAACCGTCGACGTCGACCTGGACCCGCAGACGCTCGGGTTGCGAACTCGTCCGCAACACCACTTTGTCGCCCATCATCACCGGGCCGACGTGTTCGACGATCGCGCGGTACGGCAACCGATGACGGTCCGGGTGCGCGGCGAGCGCTTCCTCCATGGCCTCCCAGTACACCGCGTTGTTGACATGGCCGAGCCGGTCGACGTCGGTGACGCGCAGCGGGAACGGCACCTCCTCCACCTCCGCGACGTCGAGTTCGGTGAGCGCGGCTTTCCAGCGCAGGCGATGTTCGGTGGTGCTGGCCAGCATCGGCGCCATGAACGCGTCGCTCATCCGCGCGGGACGGCCGGCGACGGGGTCGATGTGGATCAGGAACGCCGCGGCCTCGATGTGCCCACCATTCTCCCCGCGCAACCGAATGCGCATGTCGCACCAACGATTCGAGAGCGCGTCGGCCCAGCGGCGGAGCTGGACGCGGTCGCCGAACATGATCGGCTCGTACACGTCGATCACCGTGCGCCGCACGATCCACGCCTGATGGGTGTCGCCGTCCTCCACCGCGTCGAGATGATCGAACCCGATGTCCTGCAGGTAGCGCGCCACCGCGTCGAGCCGCAGCCGGTCGTCGCCATCGGTGTCGCCGAGTCGTACCGGCCACGACATCGCGAAGGCCTGCTCGATATCGGGGCAGTCGGGCAGCGGGGTCGCGATGACGGGCTCGGTCATAGGGCCGATGCTGCCACACCGGTGTCGCCAGTGACACGCGCCTCAGTACGGATCCGCCGAAGGCATTGAATCACTACGATTTTCGGCCGTAGGGTCGGTTCGACGCCGGACGACAGGATGGATGCGATGCTGATCGATTTCACGCCGGACAAGGCGCTGTACCCCTTCGAATCCCGCTGGTTCGAATCGTCGGCGGGCCGGGTGCACTACATCGACGAGGGCTCCGGGATCCCCATTCTTTTCTGTCACGGCAGCCCCACCTGGAGCTTTCTCTACCGCAAGATCATCGGCCAACTGGGCGACCGGTTCCGGTGCGTAGCAATCGACTACCCGGGCTTCGGACTGTCCGAACGACCACCCGGGTACGGCTACACGATCGCCGAACATGCCGCGGTGGTCGGCGAGCTCGTCGACCATCTCGGGCTCGACCAGTTCGTCGTCATGGGCCAGGACTGGGGCGGACCGATCGGCGCCGCGGTCGGCGCCGATCGAGCCGATCGGGTGCGCGGGCTGGTGCTCGGCAACACCCTGTTGTGGCCGACGGATACCTGGCCGCAGAAGGCGTTCAGCCGGGTCATGAGCAGCTCGCCGATGCAGCGGCGGATTCTGCGCGACAACCTTCTCGTCGAGCGTTTCCTGCTCGGTGAGCTGCGGAACACGATCAGCGAGGCCGAGGCCGATCACTACCGCGAAGTGCAACCTTCACCCGAAGCCCGGCGCGGGATCGCCGCGATGCCCGGGCAGATCCTGGCCGCTCGCCCCTTCCTCGAACAGCTGGCGATCGACGTGCCCGCCCGGCTCGGCGCCACACCGACGCTGCTGATCTGGGGCATGAAGGATATGGCGTTCCGTCCCGCCGCGTTCCTGCCACGAATGCGCGACACGTTCACCGACCACCGGGTCCTCGAACTGCCCGACGCCAGACACTTCATCCCCGAACACGAGCCCGGCAAGATCGCCGAAGCTATCGTCCAGCGTTTTCGCTGACGCCGCCCCGACCGCTTCCTCGCGAGGCAGCGGGGCACTCCGTCGGCACCTGGTGGTGCGCCGGTTTCCGCGATCGACCGTGAGCGAATCGCTGGCTAATAAAATGTGACCAGATTGTGAATCTCCCGCGAGTCGCCGCCGAGAACGGCCGATCGCACGGTAGCGTCGCGGCCGCTAGGCCAATTGTTACTGCGTGAAAGGAATTGTTCGACATGGCATTCGAAGTCACTGGGGCTATCGGCGATCACTACAACGAAGCCGGTGGCGCGTCCAGCCCGCTGGGTGAGCCGACCTCGGCAGAGCAGGACGCCGCCAATGGTGGCAAGTTCCAGGAATTCACCGGCGGAGTCATCTACTTCAAGCTCCCGACCGGGGCCAAGACC
>NZ_JBHWZY010000862.1:0-2851 GCF_042727815.1 Nocardia sp. NPDC060220 | reverse complement strand
CAGTGCTGCCTCGTCCCACGGCATCCGCAGCGAATACCGGAAGACATCGTGGTAGAGCGAAGATTCGGCACGTTCGCGGCTGTGGAACAGCATGCCCAGCTGCAACCTGGTCAACGGGTACGCGTCCACCACATGCCGTAGGCGGGCTCGGTCGATCCCGGCCACCAGTTCGAACGGGGCGAGGGCGGTCGCGGCGACAGCACCGGTGCCCGCCCGCTCGGCCAGTTCGGCGATGGTGGGGCATTCGGCGATGTCACGAGCGCTGATCACCAGCCCCCTGGCCTCGGCCCTGGCTCGCACCCGCAGCAGCAGAATCGAGTCGCCACCGAGGTCGTAGAAATTGTCGAACACCGATACCGACTCGCGGTCGAGCACCTCGCGCCAGATGAGCGCCAACTGTTCCTCGACCGGTGTGCGGTGTGCGGTGTGCTCGACGGTCGAGTTCTCGGCGGTGATCGCCGCGAGCGCGGCGCGGTCGGCCTTGCCGCTCGGGGTCAGCGGGATCGCGTCGACGCGAACGAACAGCGACGGAATCATGAACTCCGTCAGTGTCTTCGACAAGGCAGCACGTAGTGCTGCGGGCTCCGGTGCGGATGCCGCCACCCAGTAGGCGGCCAGATAGGTGGCGCGGTCGGGGGCAGCCCGGTCGATGACCGTGGCGGCGGTGATGCCGGGCAGTGCGGCCAGTGCGTTCTCGACCTCGCCCAGCTCGACCCGGTTGCCCCGGATCTTCACCTGCCGGTCGATGCGTCCCAGGTACTCCAGTTCACCGTCGGCGAGGCGGCGAGCCAGATCGCCGGTGCGATACATCCGCTCGCCCGGGTGGAACGGGTCGGCGACGAATTTCTCCGCCGTCAATTCCGGGCGATCGCGGTAGCCGCGCGCCAGACCGGCTCCGGCAATGCACAATTCGCCCGCGACGCCGACCGGTTGGGGCTGGTCGGACGGGCCGAGCACGTACAGGCGGGTGTTGTCGATCGGTCGGCCGATCGGTACCCGGGTCACCGTTCGGGCCGGGTCGACCGGGCAGTCGTGATAGGACACGTCCACGGTGGCCTCGGTCGGGCCGTACAGGTTGACCAGGCGTGGCGCGCGGGCACCGAGCCCGGCGAAAGTCTGATTCCACCGGTTGACCTGATGGGGGAGCAGCGCCTCACCACTGCAGAACACCGTCCGCAGACCGGCGGCCTCGTCCACCGCGGTCGGGTCGGACTCGAGCAGATCCAGGAAGGGCGTCAGCATCGACGGCACGAAATGCATGACCGTGACACCGAAGTCGGCGACGGCGGCGAGCAGTTCACGGGGATCCTTCTCACCGCCCGGCCGCAGCAGCGCCACCTGGGCACCCTCGAGCGCCCACCAGAACAGCTCCCACACCGACACGTCGAACGAGGACGGCGTCTTCTGCAGGATCACATCGGCGGGGCCCAGCGGATACTGCCGCTGCATCCAGCCGATCCGGTTGAGCACCGAATGATGCTCGACCACCACACCTTTGGGACGACCGGTGGAGCCGGATGTGTAGATCACGTAGGCCGGGTCGGTGCCGGTCGGGGCCGGAGTCCGCGCCGGGGTGTCCGTCGACCAGTTCTCTGGCGACAGCACGAGCCCGCCGGACATCTCGGTGTCGGTCAGCACCACCTTGGCGGCACTGTCGGCCAGCAGGTAGGCGATGCGGTCGGCAGGATAGCCGGGGTCGATCGGGACATAGGCGGCTCCGGCGTGCACAGCGCCCAGGATCGCGACGAGCATGTCCGGACCGCGTTCGAGCAGCACCGCGACCAGATCGCCGGCCTCGACCCCGGAATCGCGGAGCACACCGGACAGGGCGGCGGCACGGTCGGCGAGCTCGCGGTAGGTGATCGAGTCGTCGGTCGCGGTGTGGACCGCGACCGCGTCCGGCGTGCGCTCGGCCTGAGCCATGATGCGGGCGATGACGGTGGTCTGGTCCTCGTAGGGGCGCGCCGTCGCGCGAGCGCGGTCGACCAGCAGGTCGTGCTCGGCCGCCGACAACATCGGCAGCAGCGACGGATTGGTGTCGACCGCGTCGATCCCGGCGTGCAGCAACGCGATCAGATGCTCGGCGACGGACTCGATCGGGTAGTCGGCATCGAAGATGTCGGCGGCGTGATCGAGGCGGATCAGCAGCGGCCCGTTGTCATCGATCTCCGAGATCGTCCAGGCCATCGCCAGCGGGCTGTACCCCTGGGAGGGTTGCTGCACTTCCTCGAGTCCGTCGATCAAGCCCGCGGCCGAGGGCAGGCGCGGGTAGGCGACCGTCACGTCGAACAGCTGTCTCGCCGGGTTGCCGAGGCGGCGCAGCTCACCCATGAGATCGCCGAGCGGATAACGCTCGTGCTGCTTCATGCGGCGCACATCGGCTTTCACCGCGGACACCAATTCGCGCACGGTGCGAGGGCCCGCTGTCCGGATGGACAGTGGCAGCGTGTTGGCGAAGTGACCGATGGTGGCCTGCTCGGTGGGGTTGGTGCGATTACCGAACGGGATGCCGATGGCGACCTCGTCGGTGCGCAGGACGCGCGACAGATAGAGGCCGAGCATCGCACAGAAATACGGGTACAGCGACAGCCCTGATTCGCGAATCCGGTTGACCAGCAAGCGATCCAGCGTGAACTCGTACGCCGTGACCGGTGCCAGCCCCTCGGTGGCGCGGGGCCGGTCGAACAGTGCGGGGGTGCTGGTGGTCAGCGCGGCGACCAGAGCGTCGCGGTCGAGCAGGTACTGATCGCTTGCCCGATAATCACGTTCGAACGGCAGGCATCCCAGAAACGACGATCCCGGGAGCTCGATCGGATTCCCGGTCATCGTCGTGGCGTAGTCGGTGAGGATC
>NZ_JBHWZY010000861.1:0-2852 GCF_042727815.1 Nocardia sp. NPDC060220 | reverse complement strand
CCTCCCCCAGGGGACGGTCGCGGGCGGTTCGGCCGGCATGGCGTCGTGGGGTTCGGCCGTGGTGGCCGCCGCGCGAGCGTTCCGTGACCGCTTCGGGCCGGAACCCGCCGACGGCGCCGAGATCACGGTCGATGCGCCCGAATATCCAGGGAGAGAGAACTTTTCGACCCATGCGTTCGGCGCGCACTTCGTCGAGGTCCGCGTGCACACCGACACCGCCGAGATCCGGGTTCCGCGCGTGGTCAGCGTTTTCGGGGCGGGCCGCATCATCAATCCACGGATGGCCCGTTCCCAGTTCATCGGCGCTGTCACCATGGGTCTGTCGATGGCGCTGTGGGAAGAGAGCGAGTTCGATCCGCGCCTCGGCGCCGTGGTCAACCACGATCTCGCCGGGTACCACATCCCGGTCAACGCCGATATCGGCGAGATCGACGTCAGCTGGATCGACGAACACGATCCGCATCTGAACCCGATGGGCAGCAAGGGAATCGGCGAGATCGGCATCGTCGGCTCGGCGGCCGCGGTCGGCAACGCGGTCTACCACGCCACCGGCGTTCGCGTTCGCCGCGTCCCCATTCACCTCGAAGACCTGCTCGGCGCGCTCTGATCAGCAGCGGGTCGGCGCGGGTTCGCCGCGGAACCTGGCTTCGATGAAGTTCCAGGCCTCCGGCAGACCCGCCACCGCGGTCGTCATGTGCTCGGCGATCTGATAGCGGGAGAACGTGACCGGCGCGCCTGCCGCGCAGTAGCGGGTGGCTACGTCCTCGACGGCGTCGAAGGGTGTCAGTTCGTCGAAGACGCCCTGCCAGATCAACATCGGTGTCTCGGGCACCTCGGGGTCGTAGCGCAAACTGTTCTCCCGCAACACCGCTCGTGCCTCGGGGCTGTCCATCAGGGACTTGGTCGCTGCCAGCTGTTCGGCGCTGCGGGCTATACCGTGGAACAGCAGGAAGCGCCGGCATTCGTCAGCGGTGAAATCACGGAACCACAGGCCCTCGCCGTTGAGCTGGTCGGAAATGGGCAGACGCTGGGGGTATTCGCGCTCCAGACCCATCGCCGCCGCCCAGGCGAGGCCGAAACCGGGATGGTGCCCGAAGCCGATCCCGAGGGCCATCTGTTCGAGGTCGGCCGGGATGCCGCCGGCGGCGACGCCCGCGAGCGTCAATTCCGGTGCGTAGGTCGGTTGCAGCGCGGCCGCCCACGCGGTCGCCAGCCCGCCGCCGGAGTACCCGGCGAGTGCGATGGGGGACTGGCCGAGGCCGAGTTCGGGCGCGCGCTGGAGCGCTCGCACACTGTCGAGGGTGACCATGCCGCTGAGCCGGGCGGCGCCATAGGCGACATTCGGCCCGAGGTAGTCCGGCAAGGCGACCGCCCAACCGCGGCCCAGCGGCAGAACCGCGCCGAACGCGTCGGGGGTCTCGTCGTTGATCAGCGAGGTGGAAGGGTTGCATTTGGTGCCGAGGGAATTGATCAGCGCCTGGTAGGACACCAGCGGCGGGTTCGTGACACCGGCGGGGATCAGGACCGTGGTGACGCCCATGATCGGGTCACCCGCGGAGTTGGTCGAGCGGAAGGCGACATGCCAGATATCGGTGCCCTGGTAGGGGCCGAGGTCGAACTTCCGTTGCCGCACCACATCACCGGGCGCGAAGTCGCCGATATCGGCCGGTGCGGTGAAGAAGGGATCGGGGTTGGGGGTGGGGTAACGCGGCTCCGGCGTCGCCGCGGGAGCGAAGATGGCGACGGTGAGGCCGTAGAACAGCACCGTGAGTGCGGCCGTCAAAATCCGGCGCATGGTGGATCCTTATCTCTCGGGAGGTCAGCAGTTGCTCGGCGCGGGCTCGCCGCGGAAGCGGGCGTCGAGCCACGCGACGGCAGACGGGAAACCCATGACCGCGGTGGCCAGGTGGTCGGGGCTCGGATAGAGCTCCGAGTGGACCGGTGTCCCGGCCTCGCAGTAGCGCTGGTTCGTGCGATCGACCGCGTCGACGGGGATGAGTGGGTCGATGGGGGTGTGCCACTCGAAGATCGGGATCGTCGGCACGGGCTCGAACAGTTCCAGGCTGTTGGCGTCGCCCACTTCCCACGCCCGGGGGTCGTCGATCAGTGAGACGGTCGAGGCGAGGTCGGAGGCGCTGTGCATGGCTCCGGCGGCGATGAGTTCGACCGTGCACCCGTTGGCCATGGCATCGCGTACCGCCAAGCCGGTGTCGTTGAGCTGCCCGCTGATCGGGAGGCGGTCGGGGTACTCGCGTTCGAGGCCGAGTGCCGCGGCCATCGCGAGACCGAACATGGGATGCGGGGCGAAGCCCAGGGCGCGCGCCATCGTGGTGATGTTCATCGGCACCCCGCCCTGCGCGGCGCCGACCAGGCGCAGTTCGGGCGCGTACTGCGGTGCGAGCGCGGCCGCCCAGCCGGTCGCCATGCCGCCGCCGGAGTATCCGAGCATGGCCGCCGGGCTGTCGGCGAGACCCAGTTCCGCGACCCTGGTCGCGGCGCGGATGCCGTCGAGGGTGATCTGTCCGCCGAGTCTGGCCGCGCCGTAGGCGGCGTTGGGGCCGAGATGGTCGGGCAGCGCGATGCTCCAGCCGCGCAGCAGCATCGTGTTCAGCAGCGGCACAGCGCGATAGAGCAGATTCGGATCGTAGGCGTAGAGGGCCCGCGAGACCGCGCACTGGGTACCGAGACCGTTGATGATGTGCTGGTAGGACAGCAACGGCGCGCCGGGGCGATGGTCTTTCGGGGTGAGGATCGTGGTGGTCGCGGCGATCGGCCTGCCCTGGGAGTCGTTGGACCGGAACTTCACCAAAGTGACTGTGGCGGTGGGGAAGTAGGGCAGTGGTTCCTGGACC
>NZ_JBHWZY010000860.1:0-2855 GCF_042727815.1 Nocardia sp. NPDC060220 | reverse complement strand
GGAAGTTCGACGGGCAGATCGCGGCGACCACACCCACCGGTTCCTGTACGACGATGCGCCGGTTGCGATCGCCGAAGACGCCGCCGCCCGCGAGAGTCCGCTCCCACTCGAACTCGTCGATCAGGCCCGCCGGGTACCGCAGCGCTTCCGCCAGCGGCCACTCCAGTTGCGCTGTCTGCGTGGTCATCACCGGGCAACCCACCTCGGCGACGAGTTCGGTGCGGAACAGCTCGAGCTCCGACTCCAACGCGCGCTGCAGCTGTTCGAGGCAGCGGCGGCGCAGGTCCCGGTCGGTCGACCATGTGGTGTCGTCGAACGCCCGGCGAGCGGCGGCGATGGCGCGCAGCATGTCCTGTTCGTCGGCCGCCGCGGTGGTGCCGAGCACTTCCCCGGTGGCCGGACTGCGATTGTCGAACGATGCGCCCGACGCCGCGGCCGTCAGCTCACCATCGATGAGCATGCGGAATTCGGCCTCGGCGGCTGCCTGACGGCCCCACTCCGGACTCAGCGTCGTCCGCTCTTCGACGATGTCGCTCACATTGCCTCCCGATGGCCATCCTGGATGAGTAACTGTAATGATTACCGTATAGTACTTCACGACACGTATCAATTGCGGGAGAGGAGCACCGATGTCCGGTTTGCTCAGTGGCGTCACAGTGGTCGAATTGGCATCGTGGACCTACGTGCCCAGCGCGGGAGCCGCGCTGGCCGACTGGGGCGCCGATGTCATCAAGATCGAGGACACCAACGGCGGCGATCCGTGCCGCAACCTGACCATCGGCGGCCTCGACGGCACCGGCACCGAGGTGCGGGCCAACTTCATGATGGAGCTCGGCAACCACGGCAAACGAAGCATCGGCGTCGATATCAAGTCCACCCAGGGCAGGCAGATCCTCGGCCGATTGATCGCCGGAGCCGATGTCTTCCTGACCAATTGGCTCCCCGCGCCACTCGAGCGAGCCGGCTTGACCGTCGAGCAGATCCGCGAGTTCAACCCGAACGTCATCATCGTCAGAGGCAGTGGCCACGGCAGCCGTGGCCCGGAGAAGGACCGCGGCGGCTTCGACGCGGCGAGCTATCTCGCGCGCGCCGGCGTCGCGTACGCGCTGACGCCGACGAATTCCGAATTCCCGATGGCCCAGGGACCCGCCTTCGGCGACCTTCAGGGCGGCATCACGCTGGCCGGGGGCGTCACCGCCGCCCTGTTCCACCGCGAACGCACCGGGCACGCTCCGCTGGTCGACAGTTCCCTACTGGCACAGGGCATGTGGGCCGTCGCACCGGATATCGCCGCAGCCGATTACTACGACATCGACCGCATTCCGGCCGGCGAGGCCGGTACCGCACTCAATCCCGCGGTGAACCGCTATCGAACGCGGGACAACCGATGGGTCCAGCTCGTACTCCTGCAAGCCGACCGGTATTGGCGCGGATTCTGCGAGCGCGTCGGCAGGCCCGATCTCGGTGTCGACGAGCGGTTCGTGCCGCTGGCGAACCTGGTCGTCAATCAGGAGGCCGCCACCGCCGAACTGCGCAAGACCTTCGCCGAGCGCGATCTCGCCGACTGGCAGAAGGCGCTCGCCGACGAGCCCGGCGTCTGGGCGACGATCGCGAGTCCACGCGAAGTTCTCGACGACCCCCAGGTCGCGGCCAACGGCTACCTGATGACGGTCACCGACAGCGCGGGCAACGACTACCGAACCGTCTCCGCTCCCGTGCAATTCGACGAGCAGCCCGCACCGGCGAGCCGGGCCCCCGAGTACGGCGAGCACACCGAGACGATCCTGCTCGAGCTCGGCCTGGAATGGGACGACATCATCGCGGCGAAGGAGAGCGGGGCGATCCTGTGAGTGCCGAACGCGCCGTGCCGCCGATCGGGGCCGAATCATGAAGCGGCATTTGAGCTGCCCGTGCGGTGAATTCCTGATCGGAACCGATGAAGACGACTTGGTCGCCGCCGCTCAGCGCCATCTCACCGAGCAGCACCCCGACCACCGGTACAGCCGCGAGCAAATCCTGTTCATGGCCTACTGAACCGACCATGGGCTATATTGTAAGCCTTACTGTAATCATTTAAGGAGTGTGATCGTGGATAAGAACGACATGATCCTGATCAGCGTCGATGATCACATCATCGAGCCGCCGGACATGTTCACCAACCACCTGCCCGCGAAGTACGCCGCCGAGGCACCGCAATTGGTGCGCACCGACAACGGCGCCGATGTCTGGAAGTTCCGCGACACCGTCATCCCCAATGTGGCGCTCAATGCCGTGGCCGGGCGGCCGAAAGAGGAATACGGTCTCGAGCCCGACGGTCTCGACGAGATCCGCCCCGGATGTTTCGATGTCCACGAACGCATCAAGGACATGAACGCGGGTGGGGTACTGGCGTCGATGAACTTCCCGTCGTTCCCCGGTTTCGCGGGACGACTGTTCGCGACCGAGGACTCCGATTTCTCCCTCGCCTTGGTCCGGGCCTACAACGACTGGCACATCGACGAATGGTGCGGCGCCTACCCGGGCCGGTTCATCCCGATGGCACTGCCGGTGATCTGGGACGCCGAGTTGTGCGCCGCCGAAGTCCGCCGAGTGGCGGACAAGGGCGTGCACTCGCTGACCTTCAGCGAGAATCCCGCCGCGCTCGGCTACCCGAGCTTCCACGATCCGTTCTGGAATCCGCTGTGGAAAGCCCTGGTCGATACCGATACCGTGCTCAATGTCCATATCGGCTCCTCGGGACGGCTGTCCATCCCCGCGGTCGACTCGCCGCCGGATGTGATGATCACCTTGCAGCCGATGAACATCGTGCAGGCCGCGGCGGACCTGCTCTGGTCGCGCCCGGTCAAGGACTACCC
>NZ_JBHWZY010000859.1:0-2857 GCF_042727815.1 Nocardia sp. NPDC060220 | reverse complement strand
GCGTAGTGGGGCGCGATCTCCTTGTCGATGAATTCCCTGGCCAGCCCGCGGAAGGCTTCGTGGTCCTCGGTGTAGATGTCTCGGCGCACCGATGTCTCCTTGTTGCTCAGGCGACCAGTTCGACGATGGCGGCGTTGGCGGTGCCGCCGCCCTCACACATCGTTTGCAGGCCGTAGCGAATTCCGTTGTCGCGCATGTGATGAACCATCCGGGTGAGCAGACCCGCCCCCGAACCACCGAGCGGATGACCGAGTGCGATGGCACCGCCGAGCGGGTTGAGCAGCTGGGCGTCCGCGCCGGTTTCGGCGAGCCAGGCCAGCGGCACCGACGCGAACGCCTCGTTCACCTCGAAGACACCGATCTCGGCGAGGTCGAGACCGGCTTTGCGCAGGACCTTCTCGGTCGCCGGAATCGGACCGGTCAGCATGAGTACCGGGTCGGCGCCGGTCACCGCGCCCGCGCGGTAGCGCACCAGCGGCGTCAGCCCCAGTTCGCGGGCCCGCTCCGGTGTCGTCACCAGCACCGCGGCGGCACCGTCGGAGATCTGGGAGGAGTTACCCGCGTGGATCACACCGTCGGCCTGGAAGGCCGGCTTGAGCTTGGCCAGGGTCTGGGGTGTGGTCCCACGGCGCACGCCTTCGTCGGCGGTCACCGTCCCCGCTTCGGTCTCGACGGGCACGAGCTGGGCGTCGAACGCGCCGCGGTCCTGGGCGGCCGCGGCCAGTTCGTGCGAGACCGTGGCGAATTCGTCGAGCCGATGGCGATCCAGCCCCCACTTCTGGGCGATCAGCTCCGCGGAGATGCCCTGGTTGAACGAGAAATCCTGGTAGCGCGCACGGGCTTTCGGGCCGTAGGGGGCCCCACCCTCCTTCGCCGCGCCGAGCGGGACCCGGCTCATCACCTCGACCCCACCCGCGACGACGACATCCTGCTGCCCCGACATCACCGCCTGCACAGCGAAATCCACCGCCTGCTGGCTCGAGCCGCACGCCCGGTTCACCGTCGTGCCGGGAATGCTCTCCGGCCATCCGGCGGCCAGCACCGCGTAGCGCCCGATATTGCTCGACTGGTCACCGACCTGGGAGACACAGCCCCAGATCACGTCGTCGATCACGGCCGGGTCGATCCCGGTGCGCTCGATCAGGGCGCTGAGCACCACCGCGGACAGGTCCGCCGGATGGGTCCCCGCCAGTCCGCCGTTGCGTTTGCCCCACGGCGTGCGCACCGCTTCGACCACTACTACCTCACGCATGGCGCTCTCCATTCGAACTAGTCATCGTTGTGTTCGGTCTGCCGGGCGATCGCCCAGCGGCCGGTGAACTCCGGTTCCCGGGCGGACGCGAACGCCGCGAAGGCTTCCGGTGCGTCGGCGGTCGCGAAGTTCACCCCCTGCGCCCGAGCCTCATTGGCCAGCGCGTCGCGCAGGGTGCGGTCCGCGCCCTCGTTCAGCAGTGCCTTGGTCTGGGCCAGCGCCACCGGCGGTCCGGCGGCGAGCCGTTCGGCGAGCTCGACGACGAAGGCGTCGAGCTCGGGTTCGTCGACGACCCACGTCACCAGGTTCAGCGCGTGCGCCCGCTCGGCGTCGATCGTCTCGGCCAGCAACGCCAGCCGCTTGGCCTGCTGCAGCCCCACGAGTTTGGGCAGTAACCACGACCCGCCGAGATCGAGCGAGAGCCCGCGGCGGGTGAAGATCTGCGAGAACCGCGACTCCGGCGTCGCGACCACCAGATCGCAGCCCAGTGCCAGATTCCAGCCCGCGCCGACCGCCACCCCGTGCACCTTGGCGATGGTGGGAATCGGCAACTCGTGCAGCAGCAGCGCGACATCGGTGAGCGCGCGCAACTTGTGCAGGGGATGGCTGGGGTCGGGTGTGGCGATATCCGCGCCGGAGCAGAAGGCCCCGCCCGCGCCGGTGAGCACGAGGGCGCGGACGTCGCGATCGCGGCCGGCCGCGTCCAGCGCCTCCCGCAGCGCCGCCCACAGTTCCCGATTGATCGCGTTCTTGCGGTGCGGACGATGCAGGGTCAGCGTGCGCACGCCGTTGCGGTCTTCGGTCAGCAGGATCTGTTCGTCGCGAATATCGTTGTCCCCCAGTGTCATCAGGGCACGGCCGTGGCGATGAGACGGTGCAGGCGTAGCAGGGCGATCTCGTCGTCGGTGAGACCGAACTCCGCGAGCACCGCGTTCGTGTGTTCGCCCAGCGCGGGCACCGCCCCCATCGGCGGGTCGAACCCGGCGATGATCGGGGGCGGGAGCAGCGCCGGGATCTGCCCGACCGGGGTATCGATCCGACGCCAGCGATCGCGCTCGGTCAGCTGGGGATGATCCAGCACTTCGCTCGGGGTGTTGTAGCGGGCGTTGCCGATGCCCGCGGTGTCGGCGGCCTGTTGGATGTGGGCCAGGTCGTGGCCGGCGCACCACGCGCCGATCTCGGCGTCGAGCACCTCGCGATGACGAACCCGGTCGGAATTGCTCCGGAATCGTGGGTCGTCGGCCAGATCCGCTCGTCCCAGCAGCTCACGCGAGAGCCGTTGCCATTCCCCGTCATTGGTGGTGCCGAGAACAACGGTCTGCCCGTCACCGGTCGGGTACGCGCCGTAGGGCGCCACCGCTGGCGAACTCATGCCGAGCGGCTGCTGATCGATGCCGGAATGCCGGGTGTAGGTGAGCTGGTAGCCCATCACCTCGGCCATCGTGTCGAACAGGCTGACCGTGACCGCCGCCCCCTTCCGGGTGCGCCGGTCGCGCGCGGACAGCATGGCCAGGATCGAGATCGCCGCGTACAGACCGGAGCAGACATCGGCGACCGGTGGACCGGGCTTGGCGAGCGCGCCCGCCGAACCGGTGACCGCGCACA
>NZ_JBHWZY010000858.1:0-2860 GCF_042727815.1 Nocardia sp. NPDC060220 | reverse complement strand
GGTCTTCGTCAACGAGGACACCACCCTGGTCGAGGTCAACCCGCTGGTGCGCACTCCCAACGACGAGATCCTCGCCCTCGACGGCAAGGTCACCCTGGACGAGAACGCCGAGTACCGGCATCCCGACCACCTCGAGTTCGCCGACGTCGACGCGACCGACCCGCTCGAGCTCAAGGCCAAGGAAAACGACCTCAACTACGTCAAGCTCGACGGTGAGGTCGGCATCATCGGCAACGGCGCCGGTCTGGTCATGTCCACCCTGGACGTCGTCGCGTACGCCGGTGAGAACCACGGCGGCGTGAAGCCGGCCAACTTCCTCGACATCGGCGGCGGCGCTTCGGCTTCCGTGATGGCCGCGGGCCTGGACGTCATCCTGGGCGACGCGCAGGTCAAGAGCGTGTTCGTCAACGTCTTCGGTGGCATCACCGCCTGTGACGCGGTCGCCAACGGCATCGTGGGCGCCCTCGAGGTGCTCGGTGACGCGGCCACCAAGCCGCTGGTCGTTCGTCTGGACGGCAACAACGTCGTAGAGGGTCGCCGCATCCTCGCCGAGGCCAACCACCCGCTGGTGACGCTGGCCCAGACCATGGACGAGGGCGCCGACAAGGCCGCCGAACTCGCCTTCAGCGCCAAGTAAGGAACAGCGAACATGTCCATCTTCCTGAACAAGGACAACAAGGTCATCGTCCAGGGCATCACCGGCGGCGAGGGCACCAAGCACACCGCGCTGATGCTGAAGGCGGGCACCAACGTCGTCGGCGGCGTGAACGCGCGCAAGGCCGGCACCACGGTCAAGCACACCGACAAAGACGGCAACGAGATCGAGCTGCCCGTGTTCGCCTCCGTCGCCGAGGCGATCGAGAAGACCGGCGCCGACACCTCCATCGCGTTCGTGCCGCCCGCCTTCTCCAAGGACGCCATCATCGAGGCCATCGACGCGGAGATCCCGCTGCTCGTGGTCATCACCGAGGGCATCCCGGTGCAGGACTCCGCCTTCGCGTGGGCCTACAACGTCGAAAAGGGCGAGAAGACCCGCATCATCGGCCCGAACTGCCCCGGCATCATCACCCCCGGCGAGGCGCTGGTCGGCATCACCCCGAACAACATCACCGGCAAGGGCCCGATCGGCCTGGTGTCGAAGTCGGGCACCCTGACCTACCAGATGATGTACGAGCTGCGTGATTTCGGTTTCTCGACCGCGATCGGCATCGGCGGCGACCCGGTCATCGGCACCACCCACATCGACGCCATCGAGGCGTTCGAGAAGGACCCCGAGACCAAGATCATCGTCATGATCGGCGAGATCGGTGGCGACGCCGAAGAACGCGCGGCCGCGTACATCAAGGCCAACGTGACCAAGCCGGTCGTCGGCTACGTCGCCGGTTTCACCGCGCCCGAGGGTAAGACCATGGGCCACGCAGGCGCCATCGTCTCCAGTGGTGGCGGCACCGCGCAGGCCAAGCAGGAAGCGCTCGAGGCCGCAGGCGTGAAGGTCGGCAAGACGCCGTCCGCCACCGCCGCGCTCGCTCGCGAGATCCTGGAGAAGGCGTCCATCGCTTCTGCGTGATCTGAAATCTCACACTGTCGAAGGCCGCCTTCAGGTTTAACCTGGGCGGCCTTCGTCGATTCATCCACAGGCGGTGGTTTATCCACAGCCTGCATCGGTAGGTGATGACCGGGGCCGTGGCGTGCAGTAGCGTCAGGTATCGGATCAGGCACCAGTCAGTTCGACGCGACCGATGCGCACGACTCGACAAGGAGACGACGAGACATGTCATACCCGACCGGGGGCTCCGGGTACAACACACCCGCGACACCCGCCGCGCCTCAGGGCCCGAGTACCGGAGCCGCCGCGGCTTCGCCATCGACCGCGACCGGTTCGGATGGCAAAGGACTGCCGTTCATCCTGACCGCGGCCGCCGCCGGACTCGGCGTCGTCACCTTCCTCCTCGGCTTCGCGCCGTATGTCGGCTTCACCGCGCTGCGTGAGACCACCACCGGCAGCATGTTCGAGTCGAGCAGCGGCGCCCTCGCGACGCTGATCCTGGCCGCCGCCTTGCTGGCCGGGCTGTCGTTGCTACCCAAGCAGAACGTTCTCGGCGTCGCCGCGGCACTGGCCGTGGCCTCGTTCCTCGGCGTCGTGGTCTCGCTGATCAGCGTGGGCGAGGGCATGGAACTGCAGTGGGGCGCGTTCGCGGTGGCCGCGTTCTCGTTCATCGTCGCCGTGCTGCTGGTGCTGGCATTGCTGTTCGGGCTCGGCATCATCAAGGTGCCGGCGCCGAAACCGGCCCAGCCGCAACAGCAGCAGAACCAGTACGGCCAGTACGCCCAGCAGGGTTACGGCCAGCAGGGCTACGGCCAGAGCACCGGCCAGCAGCCCTACGGGCAGACCGGTTACGGCCAGGCCCAGACCGGTGGGCAGTACCCGACGCAGTCGCCGTCGCCGTACGGCCAGCAGAGCCAGCCGTCGGTGCCGCAGGCGCAGCAGCCGGCCTACGGCCAGCCGGGCCAGCAGTCCTACGGTCAGCCGGCACAGCAGTCGCCGTACGGCCAGCAGTACGGTGCCCCGCAGGCGCAGCAGCAGCCCTCGCCGTATGGTGCGGCGCCGCAGGCACAGCCGCGTCCCGACGAGAGCGCGACGCAGACGTTCGGCGGGCAGCAGCAGGGCCAGCCGTTCGGTGCGCCGACCTACGGTGGCGCGCAGCCGTCGTCGCCCGGTCAGCCGCAGCCGTTCGGTGGCGAGCAGACCGCCGACCCGGCGGCCGATGCGACCACCGCGTTCCGTCCGAACGACGACAACAAGTAAAACCGACGGCTGCCGCACGGTGGTTCAGGTTCGATCGCGAGCCCACAGGTACGC
>NZ_JBHWZY010000857.1:0-2861 GCF_042727815.1 Nocardia sp. NPDC060220 | reverse complement strand
ATCCCGGCCTCGGTGTGGCCGCGGATCGCGCCGCTCGTGGTCGTGACGATGGGTTCCATGACAAGTCCTCCTACGCGCGGTGAGCCCCGATTATGGGCGCTTGTCCGGTTCGCCGTCAGTCGTTTGCCTACGGAACGAGCGGTCCGGCGAGTACTCGCTCGCCCGCCGCGCGGTCGCCGTCCCAGGTGAACTCCGGGTCGTCGCCGGACTTGCGTCCCCACAGGGCCAGGAGCAGGTCCGACGCGGTACCCGCCAGCTCGGCTACCGACTCGCCCGGACCGTAGGTCCAGGTGCCGCCGGTATCGGTGGCCCGCAGCCGCAGCGCCACCTCGGGTTCGACCGCCAGGCCGCGGTGGATCATCCGCGGCGCGAACAGTTCGAAGACCTCATCGATGCCGTCGACAGCGAGATCGGCATCGAACGGGTCGGCCTTGCCGAGCGCGTTCTGACCGTCCCACAGGTGCATGAGCGTCTCGTGGGCGCGGCGCCGCCGCCAGAAACCGACGGTGCGCGGCATGGACCGGGTGAAGGTCCAGGCCTCCTGGTTCTCGTCCGCGGACAGCGAGGTCACCATGGCGTCGGCGGTCGACTCGTACCACTCGCGCAGGGCGGCGGGATCTCTCGGCGCGGGCTCGCCCTCGAAATCGCCGCGCAGCTCGGCCACCGCGGTGACCACCCACAGATTGCCCCGCCCGACATGGTCGACGAGGTCGTAGAACGCCCAGTCGCCGCAGGACGGCACCGGCGCGGCCAGATCGGTGTCGGGGGTGATGAGCTCACCGAAGGCGGTGAGCTTCGCACAGAGCAACGCCAAGTAGTCCATGCCGATCACGGTAGCCGGGCTGGGCCCGAGATCTCGGGGTGAACCCTGATCTACACCCGGATATCGGTGCTGACCTGGTGATCTATTGCTCGCCGGGTGGGAGGATCGGAGGTGTCGGATCGCTGGACGGCGGTCGCAGAGGTGAAGGAGTCGTCATGGTCTTGAAAGTCATCGGCATCGTCGTGGTCGCGGTGATCGCGTTCTGGATTCTCGGCGCGCTGATCGAGGCGCTGATGCCCATCCTGGTGATCGGGGCGATCGGCACCGGCGTATACCTGCTGTACAAGGCGGTGTCGGGGAGCGACAAGACCCCGATCAGTTAGTCGTCTGTGGTTAGCATGGCGGGGTGGAACAGGTACCCGAGGACTGGCAGCGCGGACTGGTGATCGTCGCGCACCCCGACGACATCGAATACGGCGCCGCGGCGGCGGTCGCGCGATGGACGGGGCAGGGCAAGGATATTCGCTACCTGCTCGTCACGCGCGGCGAGGCGGGGATCGCCGGGATGCCGCCCGCGCAGGCCGGGCCGTTGCGGGAGATCGAGGAGATCTCGGGCGCCCGTGAGGTCGGCGTGCACACCGTCGAATTCCTCGACCATTCCGACGGCCGCATCGAGGAAGGTCTCACCCTGCGAAGGGAACTCGCCGCCGCGCTGCGCAGACATCGCCCGGAGATGGTGGTGCTGTTCAACTTCGGCGACACCTGGGCGCCCGGCGTGGTCAACAGTGCCGATCACCGGGCCGTCGGCCGATCGGCGATGGACGCGATCTCCGACGCGGGCAACGAGTGGATCTTCCCCGAAATCGCTGATCTGCCACCGTGGTCGGCGCGGTGGGCCGCCGTGGTCGGCCCCGTGGCCACCCATGCTGTCGACGTGAGCGCTCAGCTGGAGCAGGCGCGCGCGTCGTTGTCGGCGCATCGGCGTTATCTGCAGGTGCTGAGCCCGGTGCCGGTGGAGGAGCAGGTGCGCGAGATCGTCAGCTTCGCCACGGGTCCCAAGGAAGGGTTCCCCGCCGAACACGCCGTCGGGTTCGAACTGTTCACCTTCGGCGGCTGATCAGCGAACCATGCATCGATGATGCTGCGGTGCAAGGGCACTGGGTGTCGTCGCCATCAGAGCCGTCGGGCCGCGACGCGCTCGACAAGTGGCCGCCACTCCTGAAGCGGGGCGACCCGTAGGCCGACCACCTTGCCCGCGTCATCGGCCCTTCGCAGCGCCAGGGCCGCGGCGAAGTCGGGGTCCGCGCGGAACGAACCGGTCTCGGTGGGCGTCATCGGGCCGCCCTGTGCGACGAGCGTGCGGCGACTCGAGGTCGACAACCCGGCCGCGTGTGCTGGATCCGTTGCCACCAGAAAGCGTTTCGCGGTCACGTGGAGTTCGATCAGGCGCGCTACCCGGGGGCCGAGCAGCGCACGCACCGCCTCGGCGCCGTGCCTGCCGTGGCCCGCGTCGTCACCGGGGAAAAGTACATGGCCGATGTCGTGCAGCAGACCCGCGACCTGGAGTTCTTCGTCGTCGGGGAAGTCGCGGCGGAGCAACTGCGCGCACTGGCGATCGTGATCGAGGATGTCGACCGGGTCGCCGGTGCGGTCCGCGGTGTCCCAGGCGCCGGCGCACCGCTCGAGCAGCGCGAACAGGTCGTCGACGGTGTCGATTCCGGGGTGTCGCACGTGCTCGCTCCTGGTGGTGTCGCTCGGACGGATCGGTCTCGCGGCGGTCAAGGTAGCGCAGAAATCGTGGATCGGTCGTCCGAGGTGGGCGGGGTCTGGCGGTATGGCAGGGTGGGCGGATGCGAATAGCTGTGGTGGCCGGGCCCGATCCAGGGCATGCGTTTCCCGCGATCGCGCTGTGTCTGCGATTGCTGGCCGCGGGCGACGAACCCGTGTTGTTCACCGGGCCGAGATGGCTGGATCAGGCGCGCTCGGCGGGGCTCAGCGTGCGCAAGCTCAAGGGTCTCGCGCCGCGCCCCACCGACGACGACGCCGACGCGGGCGCCCGGATCCACGAGCGCGCCGCCCACATCGCTACCGAGAACAC
>NZ_JBHWZY010000856.1:0-2864 GCF_042727815.1 Nocardia sp. NPDC060220 | reverse complement strand
GCCTGCTTGGCCAGACGGCCGGTCTCGAAGCGGATGGTGCGGGTGCCGAAGCTACCGTTGTCGATCAGCGCGACCGACTCGAAAACTCCGGGCTCGACCTCGACCGCAGTCGAAGGGCGTTCAGTTGTCTGCGTCATATTCTCTTCTCTCGACCTCTCGTCTCGCTGGAGCGCAGCACCATGTGGGCGCGAACCAGCTATTCGTCAGCCGTACCGGACACGGACACGTGGAAACCCTCCTGGCTGCCACGCGCAGCACCCGGCCGGATCCCCTTGGCTGGAACATTCCACAAGAGGGGCGACGCGGAGGCGATCATCGATCGAAGCCCGACGGCGGCGAGAACAACGCCTGCCGAAAGGCCACTACCGAAGACCGACGCCACGCGGACGGATGCACACGGCTGTCACATGTTGTAATGCAGCCGGGAACCCGATGGTCCCCGAATACACGAATAGCCAACGAGAAGAAGTGTACTTCTTCCCGTTGGCCAGGTGTCGACCGCCTCGACGAGGAGGCGTGTCCGATTCAGATCAGCGACGCAGACCCAGGCGCTCGATGAGCGAACGGTAGCGGTTGATGTCGTTGGCCTGCAGGTACTTCGACAGGCGGCGACGACGACCGATCAGGGCCAGCAGGCCGTGCCGGGTGTGGTGATCGTGCTTGTGCTGCTTCAGGTGCTCGGTCAGGTCCGAGATCCGCTTCGACAGCAGCGCGATCTGCGCCTCCGGCGAGCCGGTGTCGGTGGGGTGCAGGCCGTATTCGGCGAGAATTGCCGACTTCTGCTCAGTGGTCAGCGCCATGTGGCTCGACTCCTATTTTCAGTTCCGCGCTCGAAGGTCCGGTTACCCGGGATGGGCGCCACCGCGGACCGCAGCAAACCCGAGGAGCCACTTTACTCGACACGTGGTGGCGAGATAAATCGGGGTTCAGGCTTCTGCTGCGGTGAGAACCTTGCGCGCGGCCTCGACGTCGCGGCCCATGGCTTCGACCAGATCGTCGATGGAGTCGAACTTGCGCATTCCGCGTAGTTGTTCGACGAAATCGACACCGACGTGCTGCCCGTAGAGGTCGGCCTCGCCGTCGAGGACGAATGCCTCGACGGTCCGTGAGCGACCCGAGAACGTGGGGTTGGTGCCGACCGAGATCGCGGCCATCGCGCGCTCGCCGGGTGCGGCGTCACCGATGGCCGGGCCCGCCCCGAGCACGGTGAACCACCCCGCGTACACCCCGTCGGCCGGGATCGCGGCGTGCATCGGCGGGGCGACGTTGGCGGTCGGGAAACCCAGCCCGCGCCCGCGCCCGTCGCCGTGCACGACGACGCCCTCGACGCGATGTGGCCGCCCCAGCGCCTCGGCGGCCGCGGCCATGTCGCCCGCGTCGACACAGGCCCGGATGTAGGTGGAGGAGAAAGTGACAGCGTGTTCGCCCAGCAGGGTCACCCCGTCGACCTCGAAGCCGAACCGCTCGCCGAGTTCGCGCATCGTGTCGACGGTGCCCGCGGCCTTCTTACCGAAGGTGAAATTGTCGCCGACCACGACCTCGGTGACGTGCAGACGTTCGACCAGCAGGTCGTGTACGTATTCGGACGGGGTGAGCTTCATGAAGTCCTGGGTGAACGGCATCACGCAGAACACGTCGATCCCGAGCTCCTCGGCCAGCTCCGCGCGGCGGGTCAGCGTGGTCAGCTGCGCGGGGTGCGAACCGGGTCGCACCACCTCCATCGGGTGCGGATCGAAGGTCATCAGAACCGAGCGCACGCCACGCTTCTCCGCCGCGGCGACCGCGCGGCTGATCAGCTGCGCGTGCCCCCGATGTACCCCGTCGAACACGCCGATCGTGAGAACGCAACGCCCCCAGTCCGCGGGCACGTCGTCGAGACTTCGCCATCTCTGCACAGAGCGAAGCCTACGCAAAGCGGTGCCCGAACAGAATTCCGGTGTGCGGCGGATCGCCGGTGCGCGGCGTGCCGGTTCGCCGATGTGTCATTCCGGCCAGGGATGCCTAACATTGGTGATGTGCCAGCTAAACGAGATGTCGCGACCCGCAGCGCGCTGACGCAACCCGCCGAGCAGGCCGAACTCGCCGCCACGATCGCGCCCGAACTGTCGGCGGTGGCACAGGATTATCTGAAGGTCATCTGGACCGCTCAGGAGTGGTCGCAGGAGAAGGTGTCGACCAAGTTACTGGCCGAGCGGATCGGCGTGTCGGCCTCGACGGTGTCGGAGGCGGTGCGCAAGCTCACCGATCAGGGCCTGGTCGAGCACGCCCGCTACGGCGCGATCACCCTGACCGAACACGGCCGTCGCGCCGCGGTCGCGATGGTGCGCCGTCACCGGCTGATCGAGACCTTTCTGGTGAACGAACTCGGCTACGGCTGGGACGAAGTGCACGACGAGGCCGAGGTACTCGAACACGCCGTCTCCGACCTGCTCATGTCCCGCATCGACGCGAAACTCGGCCACCCCGACCGCGACCCGCACGGCGACCCCATCCCCTCCACCGACGGCGCCGTCCCCACTCCCCCCGCCCGTCAGCTCAGCGACTTCGCCGCGGGCGAATCCGGCCGGGTGGCCCGCATCTCCGACTCCGACCCCGCGATGCTGCGCTATTTCGACTCGGTCGGTATCGCGCTCGACACCACCATCGAAGTCGCCGAACGCCGCGATTTTGCCGGCACCATCGCCGTCCGCATCGCCTCGGCCGAAGCCCCCACCGAACTGGGAACTCTTGCCGCCGAAGCGATTTGGCTCACCACATAGTCCTGGATCAGCAGTTGAAGTAGGTACGGAGGCGGTCCGGAACGCCATCGGCGACCGCGCTGGACCAACAGATGTCGTGGGGGAACCGGACATAGGTGGACCAGG
>NZ_JBHWZY010000855.1:0-2866 GCF_042727815.1 Nocardia sp. NPDC060220 | reverse complement strand
CTCCGATCGTGTGCCCCCACAGATCGTTGATCTCCTTGAACCCGTCGAGGTCCAGATAGCAGACCCCGATCGGCGGTTGCGCTTGCGCCAGTCGGTTGAACAGGTGCGGGCGGTTCGGGAGACCGGTGAGCGCGTCGTGATTGGCGTCGTGCCACAGGCGGTCGGCAAGCTGCTTGCGCTCGGTGACATCGACCGCGACGCCGATCAGGAACTCGATACCCCCATCGGTGCCGCGCACCGCCGACATCGACAGGTCGATCGCGGTCACCTGACCGTCGGCATGTAGATGCTCGGTCTCGGTCCGGAAGCTCTCGGATTCGCCGGCGACCATCAACTGGAGTTGTTCGAACGCGAAATTCAGGTTCTGCGGGCCCAGGATGTCGGCGACGGTCCGGCCCGGCATCGTCTCCGGGGTCTGGCCGAGCATATGGGCCATGATGGCGTTGCAGTTGATCACCTGGCCGGTCATGTCGACGGTGCCGATGCCGACGAGCGCGCCGTCGAAGACCGCCTCGAAACGGGCTTCGGAGAGCGCCCGGCGGTTCTCCGCCTCCTGCGCCGCGGCGAGCACCGCGGCCAGCGTGGCCTCCTGCTCGGCCAGCGCGGCGGCCCGCAGCGCCGCGGTGAAGCCTGCCGCGAAGTCGGCGGCCAGGACGATCGCCCGGTCGCGGATCTGCGGTAGCGCGGGGTCGGCCGGGCCGTCGGCGACGAGCTCGACCAGATCGGCACAGATCACCGGCACCGAACGGCTCACCGCCGACGGGTCACGGTAGTTGGCGGCGACCAGCATCCGAGCCGCCCGTCGCGCGATGTCCGGATCCTCCCCACCGCGTGCCGCGTCGATCAGACCGGTGCACAGGGCAGCCAGCATCTCTTCGATCTGCGAGCGGTTGAGGGTAGGAGCTACGACGCCATCGAGGGCATCCGCCCACCGCCGCGCCAGCTCCCACGACCCCACTGCTTCATCCACCTGTCATCGTCTATCGCACCCGCCATGTCAGGCGGTCTACTTCTTGATCGCGACACCGCCCATGCCGAGCGAGCGGCCCGGCTTCTCGTGCTGATCGCGCTCGGACTCGGGCCGCCACAACGGCAACTCGACAACGCCTGGCTCGACCGAATCCCATCCCTCGAACAACGCGACGATCTCATCCTTGGACCGGAAATGAATACCGACCTTGGACTGGTTCACCGAGTGCGTACCCAGTTTACCGGCGTCATCGGGCCGAAGCTCGGAGGTGAGATGTGAAATGGCTATAAAACTACCCGCTGCCACCACTTCGCGCAGCGCTGCCACCTTGCCGACCGGATCGTCCACATCGGGCACCAGATGCAGCACCGCGATCAGCAGCAACCCCACAGGGGCGTCGAAGTCGATCAACCCTGTCTCGCGCACCGCGGCAACCAGGTCGACAGGTTTGCGTAGGTCGGCCTCGATCGCACCCGCGCGCTCGTTGCCCTGCAGAATGGTTCGCGAATGAGCGACGGCCACCGGGTCGATGTCGACGTAGAGCACCGTGGCCTCCGGGTCGAGCTCGTGCACGATCTCGTGCACGTTGCCCGCGGTGGGGATGCCCGATCCGACGTCGAGGAACTGCCGGATTCCGGCATCGAGCATGAAGCGGACCGCCCGGCGCAGAAACGCGCGATTGCTCAGCGCCAACCGCGGCAGGTCTGGAACGAGCCCGGTAGCCATCTCCGCGGCGTCCCGGTCGACCGCGAAGTTGTGCGAGCCGCCGAGCAAAGCGTCGTACATCCGAGCCGGACTCGGATGCTGCATATCGACACCTTCGGGCGCCCATACCGGCCGTTCCATCGAATTCCCCTGTCTGCCATTACCGCACCGCACCCTCGCAACCCGCGATGACGCCTCCCGCATCGTAATCGGCGCCACCGACATCGGCGCGGCTATCCATTAGCGAAAGTCATGGCCTCGACCGATGGTGGTGCCGGGGCCTATTTTTCGGAGCCGTACGGCTGGGCCCACAGGGGGGCCACATCCGGGGTCATAGTGGCGACGACCGGGATACCGGCCGCCAGAAAATTGTCCAGAGCCCTGCGCATATGGTCGGCGGAGGTGATCAGGACAGCTTTGGTCACGCCGAGCGCTTCCATCATGCGCGCCGAGAACTCGGCATTCTGCACGGTGGAACCGGCTTCGGTTTCCGCGTGCAACCGGTTCCTGGCGACACCACGAACATTGAGCCAGTCCGCCATCACCTGTGCCTCGGTGACACCGTTGCGTGGGTTGCCGCCGGTCACGATCACCGGCGAAGCGGGCGACATAAAGGCCTGAATCAGCGCCGCGTGCAAGCGATTACCCAATTCGGGCCGCATCGTGCCATCGGGCAGCAGA
Organism: Nocardia sp. NPDC060220; assembly: GCF_042727815.1. Taxonomy (NCBI): domain Bacteria; kingdom Bacillati; phylum Actinomycetota; class Actinomycetes; order Mycobacteriales; family Nocardiaceae; genus Nocardia; species Nocardia sp. NPDC060220. Next base: position 510 of record NZ_JBHWZY010000855.1, on the reverse strand, counting down.
CCGTATCCGAGCACCACGATCGCCGTCTCGGGGCCGTAGGTGGCCGGCAGCATGATCCCGGCGAGGCCGGCAACCGACCCGACCGCGCCGATCAGTGGATCGGCGGATGGCGCGGCGGCACCGAGTGGCGCGGTCGCGACCGCGCCGACCAGTGCGGCAGGCAGCACCAGGACGGCCGCACAACGGCGCAGTGCCTGGTGAGTGAAGAGCCAGTTCATGGTGACCTCCCGAAGCGACGTCGCATCATCGTCGCTGACCGGAACCGCCGACATGCCCATTTCTGAAATGTTCATGGTTCGGACTGTTCGCCCCGGTCCGGGAGGTATCCTGGGAACGCAAAAAGGCCCTCCAACCGAAGTTGGAGGGCCTTTCGCAAAGATGTTCCGGCAGTGTCCTACTCTCCCACACCCTGTCGAGTGCAGTACCATCGGCGCAGGTGGCCTTAGCTTCCGGGTTCGGAATGGGACCGGGCGTTTCCCCACCGCTATAACTACCGTAACTCTATGAAAC
>NZ_JBHWZY010000854.1:0-2867 GCF_042727815.1 Nocardia sp. NPDC060220 | reverse complement strand
GGTCTTGTCGAGCTCCTTCTCGGCGCGCCCGACCTCGTCCTCACCCGCTTCGCCATCCTTCTGGATGCGACCGAGTTCGTCCATCGCCTTGCGGCGGACGTTGCGAATCGAGACCTTGGCGTCCTCGCCCTTGCTCTTGGCCATCTTGACCATCTCGCGGCGACGTTCCTCGGTGAGCTGCGGCACCGAGATGCGCAGGATGTCGCCGTTGTTGGTCGGATTCACGCCCAGGTCGGAGTTACGGATGGCGTTCTCGATCAGGCCGAGCGAGCTCTGCTCGTAGGGCTTGATCACGACCATGCGCGGCTCGGGCACGGTGATGCTCGAGACCTGGGTGATCGGGGTGAGCGAGCCGTAGTACTCGATCAGCACACGGGTGAACATGCCCGGGTTGGCGCGACCGGTACGGATGCTGCCCAGGTCGTCCTTCGCCACCGTGACGGCCTTGTCCATCTTCTCTTCGGCATCGAAGAGCGCTTCATCAATCACGACCGAATCCTCCACAGCGTCGTCATCGTCATCGTCCGCGGGTGCGGGGTCACGACCGAACCAGGGTGCCGATGGGTTCACCGGCGACCGCGCGGGCAATATTGCCCTTGATCAACAGATTGAACACCAGCATCGGCATCTGGTTGTCCATGCAGAGACTGAACGCGGTGGCATCGGCCACCTTCAGGCCCTTTTCGATCACTTCCTTGTGGGTGATCTCGGTGAACATGCTCGCATTCGGGTCGACGCGCGGATCGGCGTCGAACACACCGTCGACCGCTTTCGCCATCAGCACCACGTCGGCGCCGATTTCCAGCGCGCGCTGAGCGGCGGTGGTGTCGGTGGAGAAGTAGGGCATGCCCATTCCCGCGCCGAAGATCACGACGCGGCCCTTCTCGAGGTGGCGCTTGGCGCGCAGCGGCAGGTAGGGCTCGGCGACCTGGCCCATGGTGATGGCGGTCTGCACGCGGGTGTCCACACCCTGCTGCTGAAGGAAATCCTGGAGGGCAAGGCTGTTCATCACGGTGCCGAGCATGCCCATGTAGTCGGAGCGCGCCCGCTCCATGCCGCGCTCCTCCAATTCGGCGCCGCGGAAGAAGTTGCCGCCGCCGATCACCACGGCCACCTGCACGCCGGTCTCGACGATCTCGGCGATCTGCTCGGCCACGGTCTGCACGACGTCGGGATCGAGGCCCACTCCGCCACCACCGAACATCTCCCCACCCAGCTTGAGCAGCACCCGGTTGTATCCAGGGCGGTCGTTACCCGGGTCGGTCATGGGTGTCGGTCTCCTTCGGCGAGGTCGAGAGCGGGGCGAGCAGGCGGCATCCATCCTGCCCTATCAGGTTGCGGTCACCCGGAAGTGGGGTCGGTCGATCCATGAGGAAAGCCCCTCCGGCGCGGCATCACACCGCGCCGAAGAGGCTGTTCGTGAAGTTCAGGCGGATCAGGCCTGGCCGACCTCGAAACGAGCGAAACGCTTCACGTTCACGCCCGCCTCTTCCAGAAGCGCCTTGACGGTCTTCTTGGAGTCGGTGACGGCGGACTGCTCGAGCAGCACGACGTCCTTGAAGAAGCCGTTCACGCGGCCTTCGGTGATCTTCGCCAGCGCGGCTTCGGGCTTGCCCTCTTCGCGCGCGGTCTCCTCGGCGATGCGACGCTCGTTGTCGACGACATCGGCGGGCACCTCCTCGCGGGTCAGGTACTTGGCCTTGAGCGCGGCGACCTGCATGCCCGCGGCACGCGCGGCGTCGGCAGCGGCGTCGCCGGTGCCTTCGTACTCCACCAGCACGCCGACGGCGGGCGGCAGGTCCGAAGCGCGCTTGTGCAGGTAGGTGGCGACCGGGCCGTCGAAGGACACGACGCGACGCAGTTCCAGCTTCTCGCCGATCTTGGCCGACAGCGCCTGCACGGCGTCGTCAACGGTGCCGTCGGTCAGCTTGAGCGCCTTGAGGGCGTCCAGGTCGGCCGGCTTCGCCGCGGCGGCCGCGGTCACGATCGCGTCGGCCAGCTGCTGGAACTCGGCGTTCTTGGCAACGAAGTCGGTCTCGCAGTTGATCTCGACCATGACGCCGTCCTTGGCGATGACCAGGCCTTCGGCGGTCGCACGCTCGGCGCGCTTGCCGACGTCCTTGGCGCCCTTGATGCGCAGCACCTCGACGGCCTTGTCGAAATCGCCGTCGGAGTCGGCCAGCGCGTTCTTGCAGTCCATCATGCCGGAGCCGGTGAGCTCCCGGAGCCGCTTCACATCAGCAGCGGTGTAGTTCGCCATCGGGGGCGAGCCTCCTCGTGTGTGGGGTGCTTGGGTGTTAACACCACCTTGCCGACCGCTTCTGAATTCAGAAGGGCCGGCAAGGTGAACGTAGTGCTACCGGTCAGCTCAGAAGTCGGCCGGGGTGTGCTGTGCCGGGTCGGCCTTGACCTCGGCCTCGGCCTCGGCCGGGGTCTCGACGGCCGGGGCCTCGGTCGCGGCAGCGACATCGGCTTCGGCAGCCGGGGTCGCCGAGGACAGGAGCTCCTGCTCCCACTCGGCCAGCGGCTCGCCTGCGCCGGCTTCGGGCTTCGCGTCGCCGGAAGCCTGGCCCGCGCGGGCCTGCACGCCCTCGGCCACCGCGGAGGCGACGACCTTGGTGAGCAGTGCGGCGGAACGGATCGCGTCGTCGTTACCCGGGATCGGGTAGTCGACCAGGTCGGGGTCGCAGTTGGTATCCAGGATCGCGATGACCGGGATGTTCAGCTTGCGCGCCTCGCCGACGGCGATGTGCTCCTTGTTGGTATCGACGATCCAGATGGCCGAGGGAACCTTGGCCATGTCACGGATACCACCGAGGGTGCGGTCCAGCTTGGTCATCTCACGCGTGAGCATGAGGATTTCCTTC
>NZ_JBHWZY010000853.1:0-2868 GCF_042727815.1 Nocardia sp. NPDC060220 | reverse complement strand
GACCCGATGCGAGCTAGAACCGCGACTGCGGACGTGCTGTAACCATGCGACAAGTTCTACGCGCCCGATCGCGCGCTGTCGACGGGATTTCCGCCGCCCGGGCATAAACGCGCGACCACGACGGTTCGACACAACGAACAGCCCCGCCACCCTTAGGAGCCGATCGATGCCCGAAACCGCGCTCGACCTGCACGCCCTCATCGCCGACTCCCGCATCGGCATCCTGGCCACCATCAAATCCGACGGCCGCCCCCAACTCTCCCCCGTCACCCCGTACTACGACCGCGCCGCGGGCATCATCTACGTCTCCATGACCGAAGGCCGTGCCAAGACGATCAACCTCCGTCGCGACCCGCGCGCTGCCCTCGAGGTCACCAGCGCCGACGGCTGGTCCTGGGCCACCGCCGAGGGCACCGCCACCTTGACCGGCCCCGGCACGGACCCGAACGGCCCGGAAGTCGAGGCCTTGGTCGACTACTACCGCGCAGCCGCAGGCGAACACCCCGACTGGAACGAGTACCGCGAGGTCATGGTCTCGGATCGCCGCGTACTCATGGCGTTGTCCGTCGAGCACGTATACGGAGCCAAGATTCGCTGAGTCAGCCCGTCGCCGAAAGGAATTCGGTGACGTCCGAAGCGAACCGGGCGTGTTTGATCGCCCCGAGGTGGTCTGTCGCGGGGTAGACGATCAAGCGGGAATCAGGAATGCCGTCTGCGGTGTAGCGGAAGGAGGATTGGTCGTAGAACTCGTCGCGGTCGCCTGCGACGACCAGAGTGGGGTTCGTGATGTCGGCGAGACGGTCGGTGAGATCGAAGGCATCCTCGGCATGCACGAAGGCGAGGGTGTCGGCTGGGTTCTTCGGGCGGAACAGCGGGTCCGCAAGCCAGGCCGCGGCACCGATGAGCCGGGCCTTCAGCCGTGATTCGATGCCCTGGGTCGCCATGTGGTGCAGCGAGCGTTTGCCCGCGGCGGCGGCCTCCGCGTAGTTCATCTGCGACACCCGTGCGGACTGACCGAGACGATAGGCGGAGGAAGCGATCACCAATCGGCGCACCACCGAGGGGTGGTCGGCGGCGAGTTGCAGCGCTACCGAGCCGCCCGACGAGATGCCGAGAACGTCCACGGGAGCACCGAATTCGTTGTGCAGGGCTTCCGCGTGCTCCCGCGCGATATCGCCCATCGAGGTACCGGCCGCCATCCCCGGCGCGCGATTGACCGCGTACACCCGGAAGTTCCTGGCCAACGGCGCCATCGTCTTGATCTCACTCGACCGCAGCCAGCCACGCGGATTGGCGTGGTCGGGCATGAACCACCGCAAGAACACCAGCGGCCGCCCCGATCCGAACGCGAGATAGGGCATCCCGTGTTCGAGCACCCCTTCGCTGACATCCAATTCCCGTTCGAGCGCGGCCTTGCCCACGAGGTCTCCGATCCTCTCGAATGCGATAGTGCCCCAACGCTACCGAGCACGACCGACAACCACGATGACGTCAGAAGTCATCCACCGTCGGTAGGCTGACGGTTCGTCGACTACAGGAGGATCCGATGGGACAAGAATCGCTGTTGCGCCGCGGTGTCGGCGCGTTCAACACCGGCGTGGTCGCCCTGACCAATGCCCCCGTCATCGGCAAGCTACTCGGCAAAGCCTTCGCCCAGATCACCTACACCGGCCGCCGCTCGGGCCGCACGTTCAGCACCCCCGTCAACTACCGCCGCTCCGGCGACGAATACCTCATCGGCGTAGCGATGCCGGACAAGAAGTCCTGGTGGCGCAACTTCCTGGACGAGGGAGCCTCCGTCACCCTGCGCATCGACGGCATCGACCACCCCGGCCACGCCATAGCCCACCGAGACGACCGCGGCCGAGTAACCGTCCGCGTCCGACCGGCGTAGTGGATCCGTCCGAGTCGCACGATCGCCCCTGAAACGCCGAACGGCGCCGCTCCCGAAGGAGCGACGCCGTTGCGGTGTCAGCAAGTCAGAGACTCACTTGATGATCTTCGTGACGCGACCGGCACCGACGGTGCGGCCACCCTCGCGGATCGCGAAGCGCAGGCCTTCGTCCATGGCGACCGGCTGGATCAGCTTGACCAGCATCTCGGTGTTGTCGCCGGGCATGACCATCTCGGTGCCCTCGGGGAGGGTAACGACGCCGGTCACGTCCGTGGTACGGAAGTAGAACTGCGGGCGGTAGTTGTTGAAGAACGGGGTGTGGCGGCCGCCCTCGTCCTTCGACAGGATGTACGCCTGGCCCTCGAACTCCGTGTGGGGAGTCGTGGTGCCCGGCTTGACGACAACCTGGCCACGCTCGACATCTTCGCGCTTGATGCCACGAACCAGCAGGCCGACGTTGTCGCCCGCCTGGCCCTGGTCGAGCAGCTTGCGGAACATCTCGATGCCGGTGACGGTGGTCTTGGTCGACTTCTCCTTGATGCCGACGATTTCCACCTCCTCGTTCACGTTGACGATGCCGCGCTCGACACGACCGGTGACGACGGTGCCACGACCGGTGATCGTGAAGACGTCCTCAACGGGCATCAGGAACGGGAGCTCGGTCTCGCGGACCGGGTCCGGGATCGAGTCGTCGACGGCCTGCATGAGCTCGACGATGGCCTCGGCCCACTTCTCGTCGCCCTCGAGGGCCTTCAGACCGGAGACACGCACGACCGGCGCGTCCTCGTCGAATTCCTGCGAGGCCAGCAGTTCGCGGACCTCCATCTCGACGAGCTCGAGGATTTCCTCATCGTCGACCATGTCCGACTTGTTCAGCGCGACCAGGATGTAAGGCACGCCGACCTGACGGGCGAGCAGCACGTGCTCGCGAGTCTGCGGCATCGGGCCATCGGTGGCCGCGACCACCAGGATGG
>NZ_JBHWZY010000852.1:0-2869 GCF_042727815.1 Nocardia sp. NPDC060220 | reverse complement strand
CGCGAAAGCAACTCTCTACTACTACTTTCCGAGCAAAGACGCCTTGGTCTCGGCAGCATTGGAAAAGCTGACCGCTGACGTGCTGACCCATCTGGGCGAGGCACTGGAGACCGCGGCCGAGCTCTCCTCGGCCGAACAGCTGCGCTCGCTCATCGCCGAGCAGTTGCGCGTTCTGACGGTGCTCTACCCGGAAGTGGGCAAACTCTTCTCCTTCCCCGCGCCGTGGCCCGACGAGCACGGTGAATCCATCAAGACCATGCGTCGACGCCACGACCGGATCTTCCGTGCGGTCATCGATCGCGGTGTCGCGTCAGGTGAGTTCGATTGTTCGGACCCCTCCGTGGCGCTGCACTGTCTGCACGGGATCCTGAATCATGCTTCGATCTGGCTCCGGCCCGCCGCGGACCCGGAGGGGCGAACGCGTGAGGCCGTTGTCAACGAATCCATGCGGCTGTTCCTGCGCGCCTGAAGCCTTGTCGGCCATCGCCTTCCACGCGTCAGGATGCGGTTCGCGGCATCGTCAGTCGGCGGCGCGGGGGAGCAGGCCCAGGGTGAGGTGGCGGACCAGGTCGTCGAGTAGCTGCTCGGAGTCGTAGTCGGCGGTGTAGCCGGAACCGACGAAGGTGGCCAAGCCCTGCAGGGCGGCCAGGGCGGTGACGCCGAGCCGTTTCGGGTCACCTGCCACGATCTCGCCGGCGGCCTGACCATCGGCGATGAGGGTGATCGGCACCGCGAACGCCCGGTCGGCGGCCTGCTGGATATCGGCGGAGGTGGAGTTGTTTCGGCGCGCGAACATCAGCGGCAAGAGCTCGAGGTTGTCGACGGCGAATCGCAGGTAGGCGTAGGCGACGGTTTGCAGACGTGCCGTGATGGGCCCTTCGATCACGGCTTGTTCGAAGCAGGCGCCGAGGCGTTCGAGCCCGGTGACGGCCAGTGCGTCGAGCAGTGCCTGCTTGTCGCGGAAATGACGACTCGGGGCCGCATGGCTGACGCCGGTATCGCGGGCCAGTTGACGCAGCGACAGCCCGTCCACGCCGGCCTCGCGCAGTGTCGCCTCCGCGCGCGTCAGCAGCGCGGCGCGGAGGTCTCCGTGGTGGTACGGGGTGTGCAGGGACATGGTACGAGCAGGATATCTGACGGCCACCCAATGTTTGCGTTGACTACTTTGTTGTCGCTGACTACATTGACGATTGCCATGACTGACAACACCGCGCCCACCCGCACACAGCGCAGCATGCCGATCCGCGAATGGCTGGCCCCGATCACCCTGGTCACCATCCTGGCGGCGCTCCTGGGCACCATGTACCTCGGCTACACCGCCGACCCCGAAAAGCACCTGCACGACTTCCCGATCGCCCTGGTCAACCAGGACGTCGGCGACACCGTCGGTGGCAAACCCGCCAACATCGGCGCACAGATCACCTCCGCGCTGAGCGAGAACATCCCCGCCGACAAGATCGACCTGCGCCCACTCGGCATCAACGAAGCCCAGCAACAGCTGCAGAACGGCGAGGTCTACGGCGCCATCGTCATCCCCGGCGACTTCACCAAACGCGTCGCCATCCTCGGCGCCGCCTCGATCGTCCCGGGCCAGGTCGAGCAGCCCATCATCTCCGTGCTCACCAACCCCCGGGCAGGCACCCTCGCCGCACAGATCATGAACACCGTCGCCGACCAAGCCATGACACAGGTCAACAGCACCGTCGGCACCCAACTCGCCGAACAGGTCCGCACCGCGGCCGGGGCCACACCACTCAGCGGCGCCGCACAGCTACAGCTCGCCGAGCCGATCGACGTCGTCGTCACCGCCTACCACCCGCTCCCCGAAGGCACCGGCCAGGGCTTGGCGGCCTTCTTCTACACCCTGGTCCTGCTGATCGTCGGATTCAGCGGCGCGATGATGATCAATTCACTCGTCGACGCCTCACTCGGCTATGTCCCCGCCGAATACGGCCCATGGCACAAGGCCACCACCCCGGCCCCGATCAGCCGCTGGCGCACGCTGCTCATCAAATGGGGGATCGCCGCGATCAGCGCCCCGCTGGCCTCCGGCGTGTTCCTCGGCGTCGGCACCCTGCTGAACATGGCGATCGAGCGACCACTGATGCTGTTCCTCTATGGCACACTGGCCATCGCCGCCATCGCGGTCACCGCCCTGTCGGTGATGGCCGCCTTCGGCACGGCAGGCCTGATGATCAACCTCATCGTGTTCGTGGTGCTCGGAATCCCGTCATCGTCGGGCACCATCCCGCTCGAGGCGACACCGCGCTGGATCGCCGACATGGCCACGTTCGAACCCATGCACCAGATCTACCTGGCCGTACGCGCCATCCTGTTCTTCGACGGACACCTCGAAGCAGGCATGGCACAGGGTCTCTGGATGACCTGCGCGGGACTGGCGATCGGCCTGATCGTCGGCGCGGTCGCCACCAACACCTACGACCTGCGCGGCATGCTGCGACTCGGCATCGAGCACGCGCCCGCGCAGTAACTGATCAATCCATGTGGAAGGGCCCTGTGATGCATGAGTTCGAAGCCCCGGCTTCCTACACGATTCCCGAGCACGCGAACAATTCCGACAGTGTGTTCCTGCACGCCGAGCACTCGCCCCACACGGTGTTGTTCAACGTCTCCAACGGTAGCGGCGGACTCACCGATGTCACCGCGGCCGAGTTCGCCCGAACGGTCACCGACGTGGCGAAGGGCCTCATCTCCTCGGGCATCGAACCCGGTGACCGGGTAGCGATCATGGCCCCCACCCGCTACGAGTGGGTCGTGCTCGACCACGCGATCTGGGCCACCGGCGGCTGCACCGTGGCCATCTACGACAGCTCCGCCGCCGAGCAGGCCAAGTGGATCCTGCAGGACT
>NZ_JBHWZY010000851.1:0-2873 GCF_042727815.1 Nocardia sp. NPDC060220 | reverse complement strand
GGTTCCCCGACTCGCCCTGCGCCCAGGCGGTTCCACCGTCGTCGCCGAACTCCCCACCGGCCAGACCGTCCTCGGCCTTCCCGGCAACCCTTTCGCCGCCATCGCCGTCCTCCTCGCCCTCACCCCCGCGATCGTCGCCGCCCGCACCGGCTCCCCCCTCCCCCGAAGAATCCTCGGCTCGCTCCACAACGCCGCCGACATCACCGCCCCGGTCCAGCGCATCACCCCCGCCCGCTACGCCCCCGACGGCGGCTGGCTCGGCGACCCCACAGTCCGCACCGCCCACCTGGCCGGCCTGATCGACCGCGACGGCCTGGTCATCGTCCCCCCGAATGCCACCGACGGCTCGATCGTCGAATTCATCCCCCTCCCCTCCTGACCGCGACTCCTGACAATGGCCGAGGTCGAATCTCGCGCACTCGCCGCAATTCTCGCATTGTCACAGAACGGCGAAGTCCGGATTAATTGGCCGGAGCACGCCCGCACATGCTTGACACGCCGCATTCACACAGGTCAGAAACCTATTTTTGCCGCAGGTCTATCCTCGCGCCGTAATGGTGCTTATTGTTGGACGGGTCAGGCGTGGGACGCCCCGCACGCGAGGTGGATTGCGTCGGACAGTGCGTTGAAGGCTTAATCACTTATCCCTCGGAAAGGACCGTGTGGAGATGGCTGACAAGTCTAAAAAAGCACCGAAGAAAATGCCCAAGCAGATGCCGCGCCAGCAGCAGGAGCAGCGGCAGGAGCAGGGGCAGGACTCGCAAGGGATGACGCGAGCAGGCCAGGACGATCGGCGTGAACAGCGCCGCCCCGGCCATCACTGAAATACGTGTGTCGACGAGCCGCCGGTATCGCTACCGGCGGCTCGTCCACGTCATGCCCCGATGCTCAGTAGCGCGCCTGCCCCGGATCCGTCCCGCCCACGCCGAGCCGTCGACGGATCGGGAACGGGTACCGCGTCGACCAGGCGGCGGGTGTACTCCTGAGCCGGTGCGGCGAATACCGCGCGCGCCTCGCCGGTTTCGACGATCCGGCCCTGCCGCAGCACCACAACCCGGTCGGCGACCTGGTGCACCACGGCCAGATCGTGACTGATGAACAAGCTGGCGAAGCCGTACTCGGCACGGAGGTCGGCGAAGAGGTCGAGCACCTGCGCCTGCACCGACACATCGAGCGCGCTGGTCGGCTCATCGGCCACCAGCAGGCGCGGCGCCAAGGCCAGCGCGCGAGCCAGCGCCACCCGCTGACGCTGCCCGCCGGACAACTCCCCCGGCCTGCGCCGCGCGTAATCCCTCGGTAGTCGCACCGATTCGAGCAGGTTCTCGACCTTGGCCTGCAACAGAGTCCCCGATGCGGCCCGATGCACCTGTAACGGTTCGCCGATCGAGTCGGCGACAGTGCGTCGCGGATCGAGGGAGGCACTCACATCCTGATGCACCAGCGCGACATGCTTGCGCAGTCCACGCAGTTCGCGCCGCGACAATCTGGCCAACGGAACACCCTGCAGCTCAACCCGTCCCGAGGTCGCAGGGACGAGCCCGAGCGCAGTGCGCCCCAGCGTGCTCTTGCCCGACCCGGACTCACCGACCAGTCCGAGGACTTCACGGGGCCCGAGAGTGATCGAAATATCCTGTAGCGCGGGGAAAGACGCACCGCCGTGGCGGCCCGGGTACACCACCGACAGATCGTCGATCCGGAGCACGTCGCGGTATTCGGATTCCCCTCGCCCGCCACCCTTTTCCGCGACGACGGCAGGCCCACGCACGACGACCCGCCGCAGGATCCGGCGAACACCGCGTTCCGAAGGTTCTGCCGTGGCGTTGTCATCCGGTTCGTCCGCGAGAGCCTCCGTCTCGGGATCGACGCGATCGGACGCGTCGACCCCATCGGCAACCTCACCAGCTTCGCCGTTGTCCGCGGCGGCACGCCGAACCGTCGACCGACCGTCACCCGTCGCACCGGCACCGGCGCTTACATCGACATCGCCTGCAGCCTCGCTGACCTCGGCATTCCCTGCGGCAACCCGATTCTCACCATCCACATCGGCTACAGGTTCCGGATCTCCCTCTCGCGACGACACCGCGGGCAACCGCGGCACCGCCGCCAGCAGCGTCCGTGTGTAGTCCTCGCCCGGTTCGGCGAACAACCCGAACACCGTCTGCTCTTCGACCACCCGCCCCTCGCGCATCACCACGACCCGGTCGGCGATCTCCGCGACCACCCCGAGGTTGTGGGTGATGAACAGGATCGCCGTCCCGCGCTGACGTTGCAGGGTGCGCAGCAGTGCGAGGATCTCGGCCTGCACGGTGACATCGAGTGCGGTGGTCGGTTCGTCGGCGATGAGCAGTGCGGGCTCCCCGGACAGGGCGAGCGCGATGACCACGCGCTGTTTCTGCCCGCCGGAGAGCTGATGCGGGTACCAGTCGAGGCGCTTGTCCGGCTCCGGAATGTCCACGGCCGTCAGCAGTTCGATCGCGCGGGTTCGCGCGGCGGCCTTGTCGGTCACGCCGTGCGCGCGCAGCGCCTGCGCGATCTGGGTGCCGATCTTCTGCACCGGGTTCAGCGCGGTCTGCGGTTCCTGAAAGACCATGGCGGCCTTGGTTCCCCGCAGGTCCCGCAACACCGATTCGGCGGCCCCGACGACCTGTGTGCCCGCGAGCCGGATCGACCCGCCTGCGCGCGCGGTCTCCGGCAGCAGCCCGAGCACCGAACGCGCGGTGAGCGACTTGCCCGAGCCGGACTCCCCGACGAGGGCGACGACTTCACCCCGGCGAACCCGCAAGCTCACCCGGTCGACAACCGTCCGGTCGCCGAAACTCACCGTCAACTCGTCGATGTCGAGCACGGGGTCGAGCTGGTCGGATGGTGTGCTC
>NZ_JBHWZY010000850.1:0-2880 GCF_042727815.1 Nocardia sp. NPDC060220 | reverse complement strand
ACCTGATCGAACGGCAATCCTCGATCGGCGGCGGCTTCCCGGGGCATCCCGAGGACCCGCTCGCTGATCTGGTTGCGGGCCATCTCGGTGCTGCCGCCCGCCAGACTCCACGCCTGGCGCATCAGATAATCCTGTCCGGCCTGTCCGGTCGCGGCATCGTCGGCGTCGCAACCCGTCGCGGCGGCGGCCCCGGCGATCCGCACCGCCATATCCGCTTGCAGCCACGAATTCCGGGCGCTGAACAGCCGGACCATCGATCCGGCCGCGGGCACGAACTCACCTGCCGCGATACCGCGGGTGATGTGGCCGATCAGCTGATCGTGCACCATGTTCAGCGCCCGCGCCTCACCGAGATCCTCCCTGACCCGTGGGTCATCCAATTGCCCGGTACGCCTGGCCAATTCGATGAGGCCGGAGATGTCGCGCCCACTGTGGGTCTGGATGCCGCTGGAGTAGGGCGACGCGCCCCCGACGGCGCTGCGCTCATGGAACAGCTGCCGGTTCGTAGTTTCCCAGCCGCCGTCGACCTCGCCGAGCACCGCCTCCGCGGGCAGCACGACATCGTCGAAGAACTCCTGGCAGAACTCCCGAGACCCGTCGACCTGGGTGATGCGCTGGATAGTGACACCGGGCGCGCGCACCGGAACCAGGAACATGGTGAGCCCGGCGTGTTTGGGCACCGACCAATCGGTGCGGGCCAGGCACAGCCCGTAGTCGGCGGCGTACGCGCCCGAGCTCCAGATCTTGGCGCCGTTGAGGACCCAGGAATCGCCGCGGCGCTCGGCGCGGGTGGTGAGCCCGGCCAGGTCCGAGCCACCGCGCGGTTCGGACAGGAACTGCACGAGCAGTTCCTCGCCGCGCAGCACCGCCGAGAGGTGGGTGCGCTTCTGTTCCTCGGTGCCCTTGTCCAGAATCGTCGGCGCGCACACGGTCAGAGTCGGGATGTTGAGCGCCAGCGGCATCTCGTAGGCGCGCGACTCCTCGCTGAACACCCGCTGGTGCTCGGGTGTCAGGCCCAGCCCGCCGTACTCCTTCGGAAAGCAGATGCCGGCGAAGCCGCCGTCGTAGAGGATGCGTTGCAGCTGTTTGGCGCGCTGCCAGGATTCCTCGGACTTGCTGGTTTCCCCGTGCTGGTTGGGCGGTGCGGGCGTGAGGTTGTCCGACAACCAACGTCGGGCGCGGACGCGGAATTCGTCGACGGGCTCCAGCTCGGCGGTGCTCGGTTCGGTCATGCGACCTTCCTGTCCAGGAGATCGGTGAGGCGACGGCGATGCTCCTCCGGCGTCCCGTACAGCGCGCGCCCGAGGGTGACCCGCCGCAGATACAGATGCATATCGTGTTCCCACGTCACCCCGATGCCGCCGTGGATCTGCACGCAGTCCTGGAGCAGGCCGGGCACGACGGCGCCGATATAGGATTTCGCGACGCTGACCGTTTCGGCGGTTCTGGTCGGGTCGCCGTGGAACGCGTTGGCCGCGGCCCAGGCGGTGGCACGGCAGGCCTCGAGCGAGGTCTTGTGTTCTGCCGCACGATGTTTGAGCGCCTGGTAGGACGCCAGCTGCCGGCCGAAGGTGTAGCGGTCGAACATCCACCGCACGGTGAGGTCGAAGGCGTGCTCGGCCGCGCCGGTCGACTCCGCGGCGGTGAGCGCCGCGGCGACCTGCACCTGGGTCTCCAGCGCGGCGGCGGTCTCGCCCGGATAGCGCTGAACGACGGCGTCCTCGCCGACCACGACATCGACCAACGAGACTTTCGCGGTGCGGCGAACGAGGTCGAGAGTCCAGGTCGGGGTGACGGTGACGCCCGGTGCGTCGGCGGCGATCAGCACCTGCACCGGCCCCTGGGGACCGCGCGCGGAAACCAGCAGCACGTCCGCTTGATCGCCGCACTCCACCCGATCCTTGACGCCGGAGATCCGGAATCCGGCCCCCTCTGGCACCGCGACGGTATCCACCGCCGCGGGCCCCAACCCGTGTCCCGGCTCGTAATGGGCCCAGGCGGCGATGGTTTCACCACTGAGCACCGCGGCGAGCAGGTCCGCGAAGCGGTTCTGCTCCCTGACCAGCGAGGTCAGCACGGCACTGGTGGTGATGAGCGGGCCGGGCGCGCAGGCCCGCCCGAACTCCATCGCGACCAGGGCGAGGTCGGCCATCGGCACCGCCGAGACAGATCCGCCGCCGAGCCGCTCCGGGACCAGCGGTGCGGTCCAGCCGAGTTCGGCGCCCTGGCGCCACCATGCGCGGTCGAACCCGACGCCGGACGCGGCGAGGCCGCGCACGACGTCGAGCGGAACGGACTTGGCGAGGAATTCGCGCGTGGTCGAGCGGAACAGCCGCTGGTCGTCGGAGAGCTCGAAGTCCATCAGAGTGATTCCCAGACAGTCACTTTCATGGCTGCCGGGTCGATGGCCGGGCTGAGCGTGAAACGCCCGTCGGCGGAGCGAACCTTGATCTCCTTCAGTACTGCACCGGCATCGCCGTCGATGAGGTAGTCGGCCTGATAGGTGAATTCCGGGGCCTGCCCGCCGACCGGTTGGGCACGGAATCGGGTGCACGACTCGACGCCGGGGATCGACAGCATGTCGGGAATGTGCACCTCGGTGTACCAGGTGTTGTATTCCTCGTCCATGCCCGCGCGGGGACTGGAGAAAACGATCAAATGCATGGCAATGCCCTTCGGTTGTTCGAGTGATCAGCTGATGTGCTGGGCGGCGTAGCGCTCGGCCCATTCCGCGCGCGGCCGGATGGTCAGGTCGACATCGCGTGCCTTGTCCCGCAGTGCCGCGACTGTCGCGTCCTCGCGGGAAATGTGGGTGAAGGGATCCCAGTTGAGGAATCGGCAGGCATTCTGCCAGGTGATCTGATGGATGTCGCTGTCGTC
>NZ_JBHWZY010000849.1:0-2881 GCF_042727815.1 Nocardia sp. NPDC060220 | reverse complement strand
ACCCCAAGAACGACTTCTCGATCACCCTCAGCCCTGAGCGGCTCCTCGACGCCGACGCCGACTACGTCTTCCTCACCAGCAACGGCGAGGACGCCGCCGCACAGCGCAAGGCGGCCGCCGAGGCCAACCCGCTGTGGAACCAGCTGCGCGGCAAGGTCACCCCGGTCGACGACCTGGTCTGGCTGACCTCGGTCGGCCTCACCGGCGCCCACGCGGTCCTCGACGACATCGCCAAGACCTTCGAGGTCGACCCGGCCAAGTAGGTCGAACGCGCCGTGTTCGCCCACCCCTACACTCGGCGGGGTGGGCGAACAGAAGCAGCGGATGCTGGCCGGGGAGCTGTACAAGGACAACGATCCGGAACTGGTGGCCGAACGGCAACGGGCACAACGGTTGTGCGACGAGTTCAATCGCACCGGGCCCGACGAGACCGGGCGGCGCACCGAGTTGCTGAGTGATCTCCTCGGCAAGGTGGGGGAGGGCTCGTGGATCATGCCGCGATTCCAGTGTGACTACGGATACCTGATCGAGATCGGGGCGAACAGCTTCCTCAACTACGACGCGATCCTGCTCGACTGCGCGCCGATCACCATCGGCGACGACTGTTCGATCGGGCCGCGCTGTCAGCTGCTCACCGCGCTGCATCCGATGCAGGATCATGAAAAGCGCAGGCAGCGCTGGGAATCGGCGGCGCCGATCCGGATCGGGAACAATGCCTGGTTCGGTGGCGGGGTGATCGTGTGCCCGGGTGTGACCATCGGCGACGACGTGGTGGTCGGCGCGGGCGCCGTGGTGACCCGCGATCTGCCCGACCGGGTGTTCGCGGCGGGCAATCCGGCGCGGGTGATCCGGCAACTCTAGGTTCGCTGGCTACGCTGGAACGCAGGCGCCTGCGCACCGCTGACGCCCGACCGAAGGAGACCGGATGCGCCACGGCGAAGATCTCTCCCTCACCCACGTCATGCTGCTCGTGGGCGACCAGGACCAGGCCCTCACCTTCTATCGGGACTTGATCGGCCTGCAGGTCCGCACCGACATGCCGTTCGGCGACAACACGCGCTGGCTGACGGTCGGCCCGGTCGACCAGAAGAACCTGGAATTCGTGCTCGAGGTCCCGGAGATGGCCCCCGACCCCGCCTACCGGGCGGCCGCGCTCGCGCGCATCGACAGCGGTGCCCAGTCCACCGTCATCTTCGCCACCGACGATATCGACGCCACCTTCACCCGTATCCGCGACGCCGGGGCCGAAGTCGCCCAGGAGATCGTGAACCAGCCATACGGCCGCGACTGCGCGTTCCGTGACCCGTGGGGCAATCAGATCCGCTTCACCGCTCGCCACCACGGCTGAGCGCGACATGCGGTGCGGGTGCGGCGTCGGGTCGCGCCCGCGGCCCGGCGGCAATACTGTCTGACCATGGGCGAATCGCGAATCGAGATGGAACCCGAAGCTACCCGGCCGCTGCGCGAGGACATCCGCTTCCTCGGCGGCATCCTGGGCGACACCATCCGCGACCACGAAGGTCCCGAGGTGTTCGACCTGATCGAGCGCGTCCGCATCGAGGCGTTCCGGGTGCGCCGCGAGGAGGTCGAGCGCAGCGCCGTCGCCGACATGCTCGACGGCACCCCCACCGAGGTCGCGATCCCGCTGATCCGGGCGTTCAGCTACTTCGTGCTGCTGGCCAACCTGGCCGAGGACATCCAGCGTGATCGACGCCGCGCCGTGCACGTGGCGGCGGGCGAGCCACCCCAGGACTCCTCCCTGGCCGCCACCTACGACAAACTCGACGCGGCCGGCCTGGACGGCACCGTGGTGGCCGACCTGCTCACCGACGCGCTCGTCTCCCCGGTGATCACGGCGCATCCGACCGAAACCCGCAGGCGCACCGTCTTCGACGTGCAGTCCAAGATCACCGAGCTGATGCGCCTGCGCCGGCGCCTCGAACCCGGCGAGCCCGGCCTCGACGAATCCGAACAGCGGATCCGCCGCGAAGTGCTCACCCTGTGGCGCACGGCGCTGATCCGGTTGGCGCGCTTGCGGATCCAGGACGAGATCTCCGTCGGTCTGCGCTACTACGACCTGACCCTCTACGACGTGATCCCCGCGATCAACGCGCAGGTGCGCGCGGCGCTGCGGACGCGCTGGCCCGCCGAAGACCTCCTGCCGCGTCCGATCCTGCGCCCCGGCTCGTGGATCGGCGGCGACCGTGACGGAAACCCGTTCGTGACAGCCGAAGTCGTGCACACCGCCGCCGAGCAGGCCGCCGCCTACGCCTTCGGCCGCTATCTGGACGAGCTGGTCGAACTCGAGAAGACCCTGTCGCAATCGGCCCGCCTGGTGCGGGTGACACCCCGGGTCGCGGAACTCGCGGCAGCGGGTTACCCCGACCCCGGCCTGTTCGCCGACGAGCCGTATCGCCGTGCGCTGCACGCGATTCGGGCCCGGCTCAGTGCCACTGCCGAGCTCGCGCTCGGTGAACTGCCCGAACACGGCCTCGACACCGGCGCCGCGCCGTATCCGACGCCACAATCGGTCCTCGACGACCTCGACGCGATCGACGAGTCCATGCGTGCCAGCGGCGACGGACTGCTCGCCGACGACCGTCTCGCCGCGCTGCGCCACGCCATCGAGACCTTCGGTTTCCACCTGCAGGGCCTGGACATGCGGCAGAACTCCGAGGTCCACGAGCAGGTGGTCACCGAACTGCTGGCGTGGTCGGGCGTGCATCCCGACTATCCGAGCCTGTCCGAAGCCCAGCGGGTGGAGCTGCTCGCCGCGGAATTGCGCACGCGCCGACCACTTCTCGGGCCGAACGCGCAGCTGAGCGAACTCGCCGCCAAGGAACTCGGGGTCCTGAGCGCCGCCAAGGAGGTCATCGATACC
>NZ_JBHWZY010000848.1:0-2889 GCF_042727815.1 Nocardia sp. NPDC060220 | reverse complement strand
GCACCCTGCCAGCTGAACCCGCCTTCGAACGGCCACAGCCGCAACAACATTGCGCGATCAGCGGGGGTGAGATGCTCGACGCTCCAGCCGATTGCGGCCTCCAGGCTCGCATGCCGCGACAGTGACCCGCGTGGCGTGGTTCCTAGCACGTCGAGCCGGTCGCGCAGGTGGGCGGCGATACCGTGCAGGCCGAACGCGCGTTCCCGGGCCGCCGCCAGCTCGATCGCCAGCGGCAACCCGTCCAGGCTCGTGCATATCGCGCGTCCGGTTTCCCGGTCGCTGTCAGTCGGTTGCCAGCCGGGCCGACCAGCGCGCACCCGCTCGATCAGCAGCTGCACCGCGGCACCTTCGCCGCCGGCTGCGCCGAACACGGGCAGGGGTTCGACGACCAGTACCTGTTCGCCGTCGATCCCGAGCGGTTGCCGGCTGGTCGCCAGAATCCGCAGGTCTGGAGAGGCAGCGAGCAGCAGCATGGTTACCTCGGCCACGGGCTCGATCAGATGCTCACAGTTGTCGAGTACCAACTGCCCCGGTCGCAGGGTCAGGGCACGCCGCACCGGGTCCAAGGGATCGCCGCTGATCTGGACCAGACCCAGCGCGGTCGCGATGGCGGTCACGACACCGTCACCGTGGTGGACATCGCCGAGCCGTACGATCCAGCGATCCGGCGAATCCGGTCCCCCGGCACAGTATTCGACGGCGAGTCTGGTCTTGCCGACTCCGGCCGGACCCACCAGGCTGACCATGCGCCGCTCGGCAAGCAATACGGACAGCAGGCTCAGTTCGCGATCACGACCCACAAACGACGACAACACGCGCCCGATCGGTCGCTGTGGCGTACGGGGCGCGGTCTCCGTGCGCATCCCGCGCGGTCGCGGGGATTCCACGAGCAACAGCCCGGGGTCGTGGTCGAGCATTCGCTGCTCGAGAGTGCGCAGCGCCGGCCCTGGATCCACTCCGAGCTCCTCGACGAGAAGTTCACGCACCCGCCGGATTTCGGCCAATGCCTGGGCCTGACGTCCGCTGCGGTAGAGGCCGAGTGCCAACAGTTCCCAGCGCCGCTCCCGAAACGGCGCCGCCGACACCGCCTCGCTCAGATCGGCCACCGCCATCGCGGTCTCACCACACGCCAATCGAGCCGCCTGCAGTTCCTCGACCGCTGTCGCACGCAGCTCCGTCAACCGGGCCCGCTCGGCGGGCAAGTCCGGCGCTTGATCCAACTCCGGCCACGGATCCCCTCGCCACAGCACTAGCGCATTCTCGAACAACCGCGCGGCCGACCCGGCGTCCCCAGCCGCGAGCACACGCACCCCATCGGTGATCATGTCGGCGAACCGGCCATGATCGATCCATTCCGGGTGCACTGTGAGCGCATATCCGAACGCGCTGCGCTGCAGGCACTCTCGGGCCGACGGCCCCAACGCCGAACGCAGCCGCGAGGCAAGGACTCGCAGGGTCGCGGCCGCCTGCCGCGGACGATCCTCGCCCCACACCAGTTCGGTGAGCACACCGTCCGATACCGGGGTTCCCACCGTCAATGACAGCGCTGCCAGGAATCGGCGCGGCACCGGGCCGCCCAGGTCGACGGGCCGGCCGTCCACCTCGACAGCGATCGGGCCCAACACCCGAACGAACAGCACCAGCAAAGCCTAATCAGCAACGGCCTCGCCGACTCGGTGACAACGCCGTTCATCGCACTTTTATCGCCCCGCGAGACGACTGCCCAGCTTTCCTCGCGATCGTTTCGACCCGCGACCTGCACGCCGAACTCGGCCGGGCATCGTATTGACGCGAGTGCGGTCCCCGTCGTAGTGCGCCAGGACGCGATGATCCATTGTGCGCCGCCACAGCACCGGCACCGACGCGACGACGATCATGGTGGCATAGCCCGCGGGCAGCTGCGGTGCCTCGGACGCGCTGCGCAGGGTCTGATACCGGCGCCCGGGATTGGTGTGATGATCGCTGTGCCGCTGCAGGTGGAACAGGAAGATGTTGGTGACAAGGCGGTCGGAGTTCCAGCTGTCGGCCGGCGAGCAGCGCGCCCAGCGACCGTTGGGCAATCGACTTCGCAGCAGGCCGTAGTGCTCGACATAGTTCACCGTCTCGAGCAGCCAGACGCCTATCACCGCCTGAACGACGAGATAGGGCAGGACACCGGACCCGAACGTCGCGACGAGCCCGCCGAACAGCACCACCGTCATCGCCCACGACTGCAGAATATTGTTGCGCGGGCACCACCACGAACGTTGCTGGCGTCGCAGCCGGTCCCGCTCCAGTTCGAGCGATGACCGAAAACCCCCGATCACGCTGCGGGGCAGGAATTTCCACAACGACTCACCGAACCGCGCGCTGGCCGGGTCCTGCGGCGTGGCGACCCGAGCGTGGTGGCCCCGATTGTGCTCGACGTAGAAATGCCCGTACCCGGATTGCGCCAGCGCCGCCTTCGCCAGCCACCGCTCGAGCCGCTCGACCCGGTGACCGAGCTCGTGTGCGGCGTTGATACCGATCCCCGCCAAGAAACCGACTGTCACAGCCAACCCCAGCTTGTCGACGAATCGAAGTTGCGAATCGGTCCACAGGTAGCACGCGATCACCAGGGCAGCGACCTGTACCGGGAGGAACAGGTAGGTACACCACCGGTAGTAGCGGTTGGCACCGAGTTCTTCGTAATCCTCGTCGCTGGGATTGTGGCCGTCTTCACCGACAAGGCGATCCAGCACCGGAATCACGAACAGCACGACAATCGGTTCGATCCACCAGAAGACCGCGAGTCCGGTACGCATCACCAGCTGTGAGGGCAGCAACGCGCAAACCGGCGCCACCAATCCGAATGCCCAGAGATATCGCTTCGGATCCGCCGTCGGCACCAAGTACCGCTCGAGCAGGTGC
>NZ_JBHWZY010000847.1:0-2894 GCF_042727815.1 Nocardia sp. NPDC060220 | reverse complement strand
GTCTCGAACCAGGTCGGTTCGCCGCCTCGACCAGTCCACGCGAATCCTTCCTCCGGGAAGGACACCCACGACATCACCGGAGCCCCTGAAAGCCTCTGACAGTGCTCGCACGAGCAAAGATGAGGAAAGTCCGGATCGCCGGTCGCGGAGAACCGAATATTCCCGCAGAGGCAGCCGCCGTTCACATCGCTCCTTCTCACTGAAACCATGGCATGTCGTTGCATGCTGCGCGTCGTTGATCGAGGGCACCCGGCGCTCGACACAGCCTTCGCCGACGCAACGCTAGTGGGGCTCGGCGGTTGCCGGCTGATGGTCGGCGAGAAACTGGTCGAATGTTCTGGGGCGCCGCTCGCAGGGCGATACACAGGGTCGGCGGGCGCTGCGTTCGGCCTCGGGTACGCCCTAGCCCCGCACCGCCGCAGCCAGCTCCACACAGAGCGCACCCAGTCCGGAGGCAGGGATTTGAGGCGCGTCCGGAGAATCGACGTTGTGCCACGGTACACCTCGTCCAGTACCGACAGGTCGGGTGAAAATGTGCTGGTGAAGGTGAACACCGGCCGCGCTCAGTCCCGCGACGAACGTGAAGACGTGGGTGGGTTCGAGAACCTGGCGCAGGGCGCCGATCGACGAGCGGACAGCGCGAGCGAACGCGACCGTCTCAGCGTCATCCAGCAGATCGAGGCTCGCAACGTGACGACGAGGCTCGACGAACAGGTAGCCCGGCCGGACCCACTCGCCATGGGCAGGCCGGTGGGTCACCACCACGAAGTCGTCGATGTGGATCACCGGGCTCACCAGTGGTCCGGTCCCGTTGTGTTTGTCGCAGATCACGCACCCCCACATGCCGGCGACAATACCGCTGCTCCGGTCGCTGGTACGCATGCGCGCGTTGAACTCTCGACTCAGCGCAGGCGCTCATCGTGCAGTCGTCCTGACCGTCAAGACACATCGGACCACGAGTCGACTCGGAGTTCTTCGACGAACTCCCGAAAGACCTCAGCCGTCCGGGCAACTCGAAACGAGCCGGATTCCGCCTCGGCTAGCCGACCACGACATGCATGCCCGGGCCTCGATAGGGCGGAGCCCGGCATCGCCGCCTACCTTCGGCCTATCGCGACCGGCCCGAGCTCGCCAGTGCCGCCCGGCGCACCATGTCACGCTCGATACCGACGACCGTCACGCAAAGCCGCAGCGCGCACAGCCTCGGCCAGCGCCTCGCCCGGCGCGGGGTCACCGCCGCGGAGCCCGGATGAGCCTCTGACAGGCCGGGGTGGGTTTGGGTGGTCATCGGCGTTCCTGTCTCGCCGTTAGTCCAGTGCGATGCCGAGTTCGGCGGCGAGGGTTCTGATCATGTGCTGGACACCGATTTCGTTGCGGCCGATGATCATGTGATCGTGCTGGCCTCGGCGAACTCCTTCGCCGCATTGAGGCAGCATGGCGAAGTCCTCGTCGCGGACCGCGGCATGGACTTGGGCGTAGATGTCGTCGTAGACGGCGCGTTGCTCGTCGGTGGTGGCGGGGATCTTGGCCATCCAGCTGTGGCGGACGGTACAGCGGGTCGGGGCGCCGGCGGGCAGCATGTCGAGGATCTCGACACCGACAGGGCTGTTGGCCAGCACCAGGTTCGGGTAGATCCAGTAGATGACGCCCATATTCATCAGCGGGTCCCACGATCCGCTCGGATCGGCCTCGAGCGCGGTGATCCAGTTGAACGGGAATCCCATACGGTGATGGCGGCCGAAGGCGTCGTGGGTGGAGGTGTTGGCCACAGTGTTCTGGCCGATCACGCTCTGGCCGTGCACGAAGGGAAAGTGGTAGCTCTCGGCGAAAGCCTCGAGTGCGCCCTTCCAGCTGACTTCGGACGTGAATTCCCGCTCGTCGTGGTAGCCGTAGGAAGCGTAGTTCAGCTGCGCCAGTTCAGGTCCCATCGCGCCGAGGTGGGCGTCGATGTCGATCGAGCCCTCGGCAGAGAGCACTGCCCAGATGAACCCGTGGCGTTCCTGGCTGGGTAGCTCGACCAATCCGTAGCCGGCGCGGTCCATGCCGGTGAAGCCCTCTTTACCGGGCACCCCGGCCAGTTCGCCGGTGTTGCGGTAGGTCCATGCGTGATAGGGGCAGGTGAAGCGGGTGGCATTGCCCGAGCCACATGCCGGTTGCGCGCCGCGGTGGCGGCAGTAGTTCAGGAACACATGCGCGGTGCCATCACGGTCGCGGGTGACCAACAGTGAATCTTCGAGCACGGTGCGCACCACGTAGTCGTTCGGTGCGGGGATGCGCGCCGAGGGCACGATCATCAGCGGTGTGCGGCGCAAGATCTGGGTCTGCTCGACCTCGGCGATCTTCGGGTCGCTGTAGTAGTGCAGCGGCACTCGCAGCGGAGCGGGCGCCATATCGGTGGTGTGATCGAGCACCAACCCCAAGGCGCGGCGGGTCAGGTCCTCGGTCAGCCCGGCGGCGCCGGGTTCGATCTGAGTGGTCATGAGTTGACCATACATATCTAGCCAACTGTATGGTCAATTTCGACGGAACGGGACGCTCGTCGACCTCGGCGCAGACGATAGGGTCGGCAGAACACGATCACCGGCCCGGAAGGAATCGATGCGCACGCACGGCTGGTCGGGGACCACTCCCGCCGATGACACCGAAGCCATCGCGCGCATCATCGGCGCCGCCCGTGTGGCCATCGAACGCAGCGGCGGGGATTTCACCATGGCCGAGATCGCCCGCGACCTCGGCGTCACCCGTCAAACCGTGTACCGGTATTTCGCCAATGCCGACGCTTTGCTGACCGCCACGGCCCTGACGGAAACGGGTCGATTTCTCGATGTCCTCGCCGAGCATCTGGACCATCTCACCGATCCCGCCGAGGCCGTGGTCGAAGGGATCGCATACAC
>NZ_JBHWZY010000846.1:0-2897 GCF_042727815.1 Nocardia sp. NPDC060220 | reverse complement strand
CCCCTCGTGCTGTGCGGACCAGCTCAGTGCGCGGCCGAATCCCAGCTCCGGCCGGTGCCGACGGAGACGGTGAGCGGGACCGAGAGGTCGATCGCGGCCGACATCTGTTCGCGCGCAAGGGCTTCGAGGGCCTCGCGTTCGCCGTCGGCGACCTCGAAGACCAGTTCGTCGTGGATCTGCAGCAGCATCCGCGAGCGCAGGCCCGCTTCGCGGATCGCGTTCTGCACGTTGATCATCGCGACCTTGATGATGTCGGCGGCGGTGCCCTGGATCGGCGCGTTCAGTGCCATCCGCTCGGCGGATTCACGGCGCTGACGGTTGCTGGAATCCAGGTCGGGCAGGTAACGCCTGCGGCCGAACAGGGTTTGGGTGTAGCCGACCTTGCGGGCCTGGTCGACGACGTCGGACAGGTAGTCGCGGATGCCGCCGAAACGGTCGAAGTACACGTCCATCTGCTCTTTGGCCTCGGTGGTGCTGATCTTGAGCTGGGCGCTCAAGCCGTAGGAGCTCAGACCGTAGGCGAGACCGTAGGACATGGCCTTGATCCGGCGGCGCAGCTCGGAGCTCACCTCCGCGATCGGGATGTCGAAGGCCTTCGATGCGACGAAGGTGTGCAGGTCCTCGCCGGAATTGAAGGCCTCGATCAAGCCCGCGTCCCCGGACAGGTGCGCCATGATGCGCATCTCGATCTGGCTGTAGTCGGCGGTCATGAGTTCGGCGAAGCCGGGGCCGACCACGAAGGTGTCGCGAATCTGGCGGCCGGTGTCGGTGCGGATCGGGATGTTCTGCAGATTCGGCTCGGTCGAGGAGAGCCGGCCGGTGGCGGCGATGGTCTGGTTGAACGTGGTGTGCACGCGGCCGTCGTCGGAGACCGACTTGAGCAGGCCGTCGACGGTCACCTTGAGCCGGGTCGCGTCGCGGTGGGCCAGCAGGTGTTCCAGGAACGCGTGACCGGTCTTCTCGAACAGCGATTCCAGCGCGTCGGCGTCGGTGGTGTAGCCGGTCTTGGTGCGCTTGGTCTTCGGCATGTCGAGCTCGTCGAACAGCACCACCTGCAACTGCTTGGGCGAGCCGAGGTTGATCTGCTTGCCGATCACCTCGTACGCGGAGTTCGCGGCCTCGGTGACGCGGTCGGCGAACTGCTGCTGGAGGTTCTCGAGCTGGGCGACGTCGACCGCGATGCCCGCTTCCTCCAGTTGACCGAGCACGCCGAGCAGCGGCAGCTCCATCTCCGTGAGCAGTGGGGTCGATTCGATGGCTTCGAGTTCGGTATCCAGGGCGACGGCCAGGTCGGCGACCGCGCGGGCACGCAACATCTCCTCGCGGGCGATATCGGCGGCGACAGTGTCCTCGTCGTCGAGCAGGGACAGCTGGCCCGTGTCGCCGGTCTCGACGCGCAGTTCGCGCTTGAGATAGCGCAGTGACAGATCGTCGAGGTTGAAGCTGCGCTGACCGGGGCGGACCAGGTAGGCCGACAGGGCGGTGTCGGTGGCGAGACCGCCCAGGGTGAAGCCACGCCCGCGCAGTGCGTGCCCGGCGGACTTGGCCTCGTGCAGCGCCTTGGGCACCTCGGGATCGGCCAGCCAGGTGGCCAGCGCCGTCTCGTCTTCGGGGGTGAGGACGGTCAGATCGATGTAGCCGCCCTCACCGTCGGCGGCGGCGATCGCCAGTGCCCGCGCGTCACCGTGCACCGGCGTCCCGGTCCCGACGATCGAGAGACCATGGCGCACACCGGCTTTCGCGTGCTCGGCCAGCCAGTCGGCGACCGCGCCCTGATCGAGGGCACCACCGCTGATCTCGAAACCCGACTCGGCTTCCGGCTCCGGGGAACCGAGGGTGTCGAACAGCCGGTCGCGCAGCACCCGGAACTCGAGGTCGTCGAAGAGCTGGTGGATCTTGTCGCGGTCCCACGGCGCCTTGATCAGCTGGTCGGGGGTGTAGGGCAGCGGCACCTCGCGCACCATCTCGGTGAGCTGGCGGTTGAGCACCACACTCGACAGGTTCGCCCGCAGGGAGTCGCCGACCTTGCCCTTCACCTGATCGACGCGGTCGACCAGGGTGGCGAGGTCGCCGTATTCGCGGATCCACTTGGCGGCGGTCTTCTCCCCCACGCCGGGAATGCCGGGCAGATTGTCGCTCGGGTCGCCGCGCAGAGCCGCGTAGTCGGGATACTGCGCGGGCGTGAGGCCGTATTTGGTCTCCACCTCGGCCGGGGTGAAGCGGGTGAGATCCGAGACGCCCTTCTTCGGGTAGAGCACGGTGACGTCGTCGTTGACCAGCTGGATCGCGTCGCGGTCGCCGGTGACGATGAGGACCCGGTAGCCCTGTGCCATCGCCTGGGTGGTGAGAGTGGCGATCACATCGTCGGCCTCGTAGCCGTCGATGGCCATCACCGGGATGCCCATCGCGCCGAGCACGTCCTTGGTGAGTTCGACCTGCCCACGGAACTCGTCGGGGGTGGCACTGCGATTGGCCTTGTACTCCGGGTACGCCTCGGTGCGGAACGTCTTGCGCGACACGTCGAACGCCGCGGCCACATGGCTCGGTTTCTCGTCGCGCAGGAGATTGATCAGCATCGAGGTGAATCCGTACACCGCGTTGGTGGTCTGACCCGTGACAGTCTTGAAGTTCTCCGCCGGTAGCGCGAAGAACGCGCGATAGGCGATCGAATGCCCGTCGAGGAGCAGCAGCGTAGGCCGCTCACCCTCCGGGGCAGTGGTCGTTGTCGATGCCTGCGCAGTCGTCGGTGAACTCACCCGAGTGAGTCTAGGGACACCCTCCGACAGACACGAACACCGCCATCACCGCACTCCCAGCCCAGAACCCCGACCCCTAGGGAGGGGCGGCCACGCAGTGGCCGGTCGCGGCCGGGTCGCCGGTTAGCCGCCGCGGAGATG